>NZ_JBFAIU010000027.1:0-37886 GCF_040654855.1 Asanoa sp. NPDC050611 | reverse complement strand
GCCGGTGAACAGCGTGAGCGCGGCCGTGCGACCGATCCGGCCGACCAGACCGCGTGCCGTCACCAGCCGCTGACGCTCCCGGTGGACGTGCCCAGCTCGTCGTGGAAGAGGCGGCTGAGCGTGCGCGCGCCGAACTCCTTGTCGATCCCGACCCAGCGGACGGTGCGGTGGTCGCCGGGGTTGGCGTGCAGGGTCTTCTCCTCGGACGCGAAGGCGTCGAACAGCGCGAGGGTGTCGTACCGGTCGACGTACTCGTCGTCCCAGGGGAGCAGGAACTGGACCGGGACGGTGATCCGCCGGGCCGCCTCGAGCAGGGCTTCGTAGACGAAGAACCCGCCGCCGAAGATGGCCGCGGTGATGCGTGGTTCGGCGGCGGTCAGAGGTATCCCGATCGCGGTGCCCATGGAGATGCCGCCGCCGTACCCGACGGGTGCTTCGGCGCCGAAGTGCTCCTGGAGGGCATCGAGCGTCGCCCGCCATTCCGGAACGGCCTGCTCGGCGATCCCGGTCGTGTAGCGGACGCTGACCTCCGCGAAGCGCTCGGTGTCGCCGGCGGTCACGGCCTGGCGCATGTCGGCCCGGGCCCGGTCGTCGACTACGGTGCGCGGGCGGTCGCCGTGCCCGGGCGCGTCGATGGTGACGACGTGGAAACCCCAGGTGGTCACGGCGTCGTGGGCGCGGGCGACGAGGGCGGGCGTCTTCTTGTGCAGGCCGCCGCCGTGCCCCATCAGCACGATCGGTGCGTGATCGGCGCCGGCGGCCGGTGACCAGAGCACGCCGGGGACGTCGCCGACGAGGAAGTCGCGTGCGCGGACGCCGTCGGACGAGGTCGCGTCGGCGGTGAAACGTGGTGAACGCATGGTGTGGAGCCTTTCGGGAGTGCCGTTGATCGAGGCGCTCCCGGCGACCCCTACGTCGATCGCCCGACCGTGCCGACGAGGGGAAGCACCCACGTGCGTACAGCCTTCATGGGTCTCACCTCCTCGCGCTCAGTCACGGCTTTCGCACGTTAACAGCCCCGACGCGGGGCGGCCCACCGATTTTTCCTGGCGCATCATTGGGACATGACCGCCTACTGGATCAACACGTTCACCGCCATCCATGACGAAGACAAGCTCGCCCGCTATGTCGCGCTGGCCGGGCCCGCGATGCGCGCGGCGGGCGGCGTCTTCCTCGCCCGCGGCAACCCGGTGCACGTGCTGGAAGGGTCGTCCGCCCTGCGCACGACGGTCATCCGATTCGAGAGCGCCGACGCGGCGGTGGCGGCCTACCGCAGCGCGGCCTACCAGGAGGCCCTGGCTGCGCTCGGTGACGGCGCCGAACGCGACATCCGCATCCTGAACGCCGTGGACGGCTGATGGAACGGCGGAGATTCCGCTCGACCCGGACCCGCCGGGTGGGCGACGCCATCATCAGCGTGTTCGTCCGGGCGGGCCTGATGCCCGGCACCTACCTGCTGACGACAACGGGCCGCAGGACCGGCCGACCCCTCACGCATCCCGCGACCATCATCGCGGAGGGTGGCCAGCGTTGGCTGGTCGCGCCGTACGGCCCGGTCTCCTGGGTGCACAACGCGCGCGCGGCGGGACGAGTCACCCTGACCAGGCGTAGCGACCGCCGTGACTACGCGGTCCGCGAGGTCTCGGCCGAGGAGGCCGGGCCGGTGCTCAAGCGCTACGTCGCCGTCGCCCGACCCACCCGACCGTACTTCGCGGCCGACAAGGATGACCCGGTCGAGGCCTTCACCGCCGAGGCGGCGGACCACCCGGTCTTCGAACTCAGCGAGTTGTGATCCGGACTGCGACGGGGCACGCAGAGCCAACACGGTTGGGCACTGTGCGCTAACGACAATCCGCCGGTGGCGAGGCAGCCTTGGCGCCCGGGGCCACCGCCGCGGGCCGGCTGCGGAAGACGTTGGGGTTACGGGGGACCGTCTTCTCGTTGCCGGCTCCGCGGCGGTGTTCCGACGGTGGCAGGCCGTGCGCCGAGCGGAACGCGCGGGAGAACTCCGCCGGGCGGGGGAAACCCCACCGGGCCGCCACCACGTGGACCGGGGTGGTCGCGAATGCCGGGTCCGCCAGGTCACGGTGCGCGCCCGCCAGCCGTTCGCGGCGGATGTAGGCCGCCACCGTCTCGTCCTCGCCCTGGAAGAGACGGTGCAGGTAGCCACGCGAGATGTGCAGGCGGTCGGCGATCCGGGCCGGCGTCAGCTCCGGGTCGTGCAGGTTCTGCGCGATGAGCTCCTTGGCCCGCAACGTCAGCACGCGCGCACGCGACTCCGGCGATCGGCTGTCCGCCGACTCGACCGCGTGCGCCAGCGTCGCGGCGACCAGGTCGACCAGCACGGTCGCCAGCCGGGGCCCGTCCGCGGGCGTGTAGGGACCGGTGTCGGCGACGAGGTCGGTCAGGAACCGTGACAGCAAGGCTCCGACGCCGGCCGAGCCGGACAGGCACCGCCCGACGGCCTGATCCATGGCCCGGGGCGGCAGCGGCAGGAGCGCCTTCGGGATCTCGACACCCACGGTCCAGCTCTGCTCGCTCCAGATCTCGTACGGACGCGACGAGTCGTTGAGGTGGAAGTCGCCCGCGCGGTAATCGGTCCCGTCGCCGCCCCAGGACGCCCGCCCCGTGCCGGCCCGCAACAGCGACAGGTGATAGACCTCGGGGTCGGACTGTCGGATCAGCTTCGGTGTGCGTACGAACCTCAACTGGTCGAATCTCGCCGGCCAGATCGACACCGCACCGAGGTGGATCAGCCGCTGGTGCGCGTGGAAGTCCGCGGCGCACTCGCTCTCCAGCCGCATCGGCGCGTGGGTCTGGCTCATCCGGTCGCACCAGGCGTCGAACCGGTCCTCGACCGGCAGGTCAGCGCTGTTGAACACCGTTTCGTGGAGCATCGCAGCGATCCTCGCACGGCCGCGGACGGGGCTAGGCGACGCCCGCCGCGTCCAGGAGGGTGGTGGCGGTCGTCACGCTGAGGCCGTCGAGGTCCGGGTCGGTGACGACCGCCCGAGCGGCCGCCCCGTCGAAGACCACCGTGAGTTGTTTGGCCAGCAGTGCCGGGTCCTTGGCGCCGCCGGCGCGGGCCTCCGCCGCGAACCAGTCCGTGAGCTGCTGCTTGAAGTCCCGCGCCACCGCGGCCGCCGGGTGCGTCGGGTCGCGGAGGTCGGTGGCCGTGTTGACGAAGCGGCAACCCGCGAAATCCGGCTCCGTCGCGACCTCCTCCTGGACCCGGAACACGTGCAGGATCCGCTCGCGCGGGCGGGTTTCGGCGTCGTCCGGCAGGAACATCCGGTTCGTGTCCGGGCCCGCCGCCGCCAGCGACTCCGCGACGAGCACGTCCTTGGTCGGGAAGAGCTGGTACATCGAGCGCTTCGAGACGCCCGCCGCCGTGCAGAGGCGTTCGACGCCCGTCGCGGTCACGCCCTCGCGGTAGAAGAGGTCCGCGGCCGCCGCCAGGAGGCGGTCGCGAGTGTTGGTCCCCGTTGCCATCGCCACAGCGTAGCGCCATTTCTTGCCAGCGGAAACCGATCGGTTTACGGTGTTGGAAACCGATCGGTTTCCGCACCCTGGAGGAACGACACATGGAGATCAACGGCGCCACCGTGCTGGTCACGGGCGGCAACCGGGGCCTGGGCAAGGCCTTCGTCGAGGAGTTCCTCGACCGGGGTGCCAAGAAGGTCTACGCCGCGGCCCGCGACCCGCGCACCGTGACCGACCCCCGCGCGACGGCCATCGAGCTCGACGTCACCGACCACGCCTCCATCGAGCGCGCGGCGGCGCAGGCCGGCGACGTCACGCTGCTGGTCAACAACGCCGCCGTCGACCGGCTGACCACCAGCCTCGTCGACGGCGACCGGGAAGACATCAAGCTGGAGTTCGACACCAACCTGTTCGGTGTGCTCGACGTCACGCGCGCCCTCGTCCCCGTCATCGCGGCGAACGGCGGCGGCCACGTCCTCAACGTCGCCTCCGTGCTGTCCTGGTTGCCGTGGGGCGCATACGGCGCCACGAAGGCGGCGCTCTGGTCCGTGACCAACCACCTGCGCAACGAGCTGCGCCCGCGCGACATCGGGGTGACCGGCCTCTACGTCGCCTACATCGACACGGACATGTCGGCGCACGTCACGCAGCCCAAGCACGACCCGCGGGCGGTCGCCCGGGCCGCCGTCGACGGCATCGCGGCCGGCGCCGACGAGGTGCTGGTCGACGAGTTCACCCGCAACGTCCGCGCCGCCCTCAACGTCGACCCCACCAAGTTGCTTCGCTGAGATCCCCCTGAAAACCGGGCGGCGGCCGCGGCGTTTGCTACGGCCGTCGCCCGGTTAACACAGAGACCCATGGGTGACAGGTGGTACCAGAAGGCCGTCGTCTACTGCGTCGACGTCGACACGTTCCAGGACTCCGACGGTGACGGGGTCGGCGACCTGCGCGGGCTGATAGGGCGGCTCGACTACCTCGCCCGGCTCGGGGTGACGTGCCTCTGGCTGCACCCGATCCACCCCACGCCGGGCCACGACGACGGCTACGACGCCACCGACTTCTACGGCATCGACCCGCGGATCGGCACGCTCGGCGACTTCGCGGAACTGCTGCACCAGGCCGACGACCGGGGCATCCGCGTCATCATCGACCTGGTCGTCAACCACACCTCCGACGAGCATCCGTGGTTCCAGTCGGCGCGTTCGTCGCCCGACTCGCCGTACCGCGACTGGTTCGTCTGGAGCGACACCGCGCCCCCGGACCGCGACCAGGGCATGGTCTTCCCCGGCGAGCAGGCCGAGACGTGGAGCTACGACCGCACCGCCAAGGCCTGGTACTACCACCGGTTCTACAAGTTCCAACCCGACCTCAACTTCGCCAATCCGGCGGTACGCGACGAGATCAAGCGGATCGTGGCGTTCTGGCTGCAACTCGGCGTCTCCGGCTTCCGGATCGACGCGCTGCCGTTCATCATCGAGCTGACCGAGCCCGGCAACCCCGACTCGCCCAAGGACTTCGCGTTCGTCTCGGAGCTGCGCCAGCACGCGCAGTGGCGCCGCGGCGACGCGATCCTGCTCGCCGAGGCCAACGTCGAGCCGGCCCAGCTGGTCGACTACTTCGGCGACGGCGGTGGCGCCAACAGCCGGGTGCACATGCTCTTCGACTTCATGCTCAACGGGCGCCTGGTGCTCGCCCTCGCCCGGGAGGATCCGGAGCAGCTCATCGACGCGCTGCGGGACACGCCGCAGCTGCCGCCCGGCGGGCAGTGGGCCACGTTCCTGCGCAACCACGACGAGATCGACCTGTCCCGGCTGACCACCGAGCAACGCAACGAGGTGTACGCCGCGTTCGGGCCCGACGAGGACATGCGCCTCTACAACCGGGGCATCCGGCGGCGGCTCGCGCCCATGCTCGGGAACGACCGGCGCCGCCTGGAGCTGGCCTACGCCCTGCAGTTCTCGCTGCGTGGCACCCCCGTGCTCCGGTACGGCGAGGAGATCGGGATGGGGGAGGACCTCTCGCTGAAGGGCCGGTTCGCCATCCGTACGCCGATGCAGTGGTCCTTGCTGCCCAACGGCGGCTTCTCCAGTGCCGAACCCGACAAGCTGGTGCGCCCGGTGATCTCCGGCGGCGAGTTCGGTTACGAGACCGTCAACGTGACCGCGCAGCGGCAGGACCCGAAATCGCTGCTCTCGTGGTTCGAGCGGATGATCCGCACCCTGCGGGAGGCACCCGAGGTCGGCGCCGGGTCGTGCACGCACGTCGACGTGCCCGTGCCGCAAGGGGTGCTCGCCCACCGGGCCGACGGCACCACCGGTTGCATGGTGTTCGTGCACAACCTCAGCAGCCGCGCGGCGACGGTCGACCTCGGCAAGCTCGCGCCCGAGGCCGACCATCCGGTCGACGTCCTGGCCGACCAGGAGTATCCGGAGGTCGGCGACCTCACCGACCTGAAGGTTGCCGGCTACGGCTACCGCTGGATCCGCCTCAACCGCAACCCTGCCGGTTGAGGCGGCGGTCCGCTACCCTTCGGTAACCCACGAGGAGGTCGACGCATGACACGGGTTGCGATCGTCACGGGAGCGGCACGCGGCATCGGCGCGGCGACGGCACGGCGGCTGGCCGCCGACGGCCTGGCCGTCGCGGTGCTCGACCTTGACGAGACGGCGACCAAGTCCACAGTGGATGCGATCACGGCCGCGGGCGGCACCGCGGTCGGGGTGGGTGCCGACGTGGCCGACCGGGAGCAGGTCGAGGCCGCGGTGACCCGGGTCGCCTCCGAGCTGGGCCCGCCGACCGTGCTGGTCAACAACGCCGGCGTGCTGCGCGACAACCTGATCTTCAAGATGACCGACGACGACTGGGACACCGTGCTGGGCGTGCACCTGCGCGGCGCGTTCCTGGTCACCCGGGCCGTGCAGGCGCACATGGTCACCGCGAAGTGGGGCCGGATCGTCAACCTGTCGAGCACCTCGGCACTGGGCAACCGCGGCCAGGTCAACTACTCGGCCGCCAAGGCCGGCATGCAGGGCTTCACGAAGACGTTGGCGATCGAGCTCGGCCGCTACAACGTGACCGCCAACGCGGTCGCGCCGGGCTTCATCGAGACCGACATGACCGCCGCGACCGCGGCCCGGATGGGCATCGACTTCGAGACCATGAAGAAGGCCGGCGCCGAGCAGATCGCGGTCAAGCGGGTCGGCCAGCCCGAGGACGTGGCACACACGATCTCGTTCCTCGTCAGCGAGGGCGCGGGTTTCGTGAGTGGCCAGGTGATCTACGTGTCCGGCGGTCCGTCGTCCGGGCTGGGCTGAGGGTTCAGGCCGCGACGCGGTTGCGGCCCGCGTAGCGCAGCCAGAGCAGGCCGATCACCGGCAGCACCAGCGGCACGTAGCCGTAGCCCCGGCCGAAGTCGGTCCAGACCGTGTCGTCCGGGAAGGCGGCCGCGTCGAAGAGCGTGAGCAGCCCGACCGCGACCACACCGGCGAGCTCGATCGAGCAGCTCACCAACGCCACCCGGCGCCAGATCTCGCCGCCCTTGGCCAGCGCGACCGTGGCCACGATGTAGACCACCGCGGCGAACGCCGAGAGCAGATAGGCGAGCGGCGCCTCGGAGAACTTCGAGCCGATCTGCACCGCGGCCCGGGCGCTGGCCGACAGCGCGAAGATGCCGTAGACGGCGATCAGCGCCCGACCGGGTCCCGTGCCCAAGGTGCGCGGCGCGGTCCGCTCAGCCACTTGTCACCACCTGCCACGTCTGGTGCAGGCGCAACACCAGCACCGGAATCGTCAGACAGACCACGAGGACGATCACCGAGCCCCAGCGCGTGGGTTCCAGCCGGGCCAGCACGTAGCCGAGCGGCGGCAGGCAGACGATCGTCACCACGTAGCCGAGGAACGTCACCGCGCTCGCCGGCCGGTCGCCGCCGGCCGCCGCGAACGCGGCCGCCACCAGCAGCACGATCAGCGCGACCTCGACGACGACCAGCCCGATCAGGTGACCCCGGCCGGGCGCGCGGTCGCGCAGCGCCGCGACCAGCGCCCACACGCCGACGAGCAGCGAGAGGGTGATCACTATGCCGGAGAGGGTGCCGTTCACGGTCACACACCGTACTCGCACACCGCACCCGCCAAGGCATCGGGCAGACTGGGCGCATGCCTCTCCGGTTCGGCCTCTTCGGCACCGGCCCCTGGGCCACCGCCACGCAAGCGCCCGCGATCGCCGCCCACCCCGACACCGAGCTCGTCGGCGTCTGGGGCCGCAACCCCGACAAGGCGGCCGCGCTGGCCGGCGAGTCCGGCGTCCGGGCCTACGCCGACGTCGACGAGCTGCTCGCCGACGTCGATGCCGTGGCCGTCGCGCTCCCGCCGGACGTGCAGGCCGGGATCGCCGAGCGGGCCGCCAAGGCGGGCCGGCACCTGCTGCTCGACAAGCCGCTCGCGCTGACCGTCGAGGCGGCCGACCGGGTGGTCGCCGCCGCCGACGGGGCCGGGGTGGCCTCCGTCGTCTTCTTCACCGCCCGCTTCCAGGACAACGTCACCGCCGCGCTGCGCGAGATCACCGCGACCGGCGGCTGGCAGGGCAGCCGGGTGGCCCACCTCAGCTCGATCTTCCAGCCCGGCAACCCGTACGGCGCCTCGCCCTGGCGGCGGCAGCACGGCGGGCTCTGGGACGTCGGGCCGCACGCGCTCTCCCAGGTGCTGCCGGTGCTCGGCCCGGTCGCCGAGGTGTCCGCGGTCGAGGGGCCGCGGGCGACCACGAACCTGTTGCTGCGCCACGGTTCCGGCGCGGTCAGCACGGTCACGCTCTCGGTCGACGCGCCGCCGGCCGCGGTCCTGCGCGACATCACCTTCTACGGCGAGCACGGCATCAGCGAGGTGCCGCGCGGCGAGGGCGAGGTGCGCGCGGCGTTCGGCAAGGCCATCGACGTGCTGCTGGCGGAGATCGCCGGCACGACGCACGACGTCGGTGTCCACTTCGGACGCGACGTGGTCGCCGTGCTGGCCGCGGCCGAGCGGTCCCGCGCCGACGGCCGCGTCGTCACCCTCTAGGCGGCCATCTCCGCGCGGCGCAGCCAGCGCAGCGCGTCCGCCAGGGGCATGGGTCTCGAGAACAGGAAGCCCTGGCCGTACGGGCAGCCGATGCGGCGCAGCAGGTCGCGCTCGTCCGTGGTCTCGATGCCTTCGGCGACCACCTCGAGCCCGAGCGTGTGCGCCAACCGGACGATGCCGTCGACCAGCGCGCGCTGCTGGGTCGAGGTGGCGACCGTACCCGTGAACAGTCGGTCGATCTTGAGGACGTCCAGCGGCACGTGCCGCAGGTAGCTCAGCGACGAGTAACCCGTGCCGAAGTCGTCGATCGCCACCCGGACGCCCAGCCGGCGCACCTCGGCGAGGTCGTCCCAGACCTGGTCGTCGTCGCGGAGCAGCAGGCTCTCGGTGATCTCCAGCATCAGGCACGACGGCGCCAGGTCCTTGGCCGCCAGCTCGCGCTTGACCAGGCGGACGAAGCCGGGTGTGCGGAACTGCCGGGCGGAGACGTTGACCGCCACGTACGGTGCGCCGTAGGGCTGGCCGCGCCGCCAGGTCGCGGCGGCCGCGATGGCGGTCTTCAGCACCCACTCGCCGACCGGCACGACCAGGCCCGACTCCTCGGCGACGTCGATGAACGCGTCGGGGAGCAGCCGGCCGCGGGTCGGATGGTTCCAGCGCAGCAGCGCCTCGAAACCCGCGGTGTGCCCGTCGACCAGGCCGACGATCGGCTGGAACTCCAGCGCGAGCCCGCCCTCGTGGATCGCGTGGTCGAGCTCCGCGCGCAGCTCGAGCCGCTCGACGAACGTGGTGTGCAGCTCGGGCTGGTAGCGCCGCCACTGGCTCTTGCCGGCGCCCTTGGCGACGTAGAGGGCCAGGTCGGCCTGGCGCAGCAGCTCGGACCCGTCCGAGGCGTCGGCCGTCGTGCCGATCCCGATGCTCGCGGAGGAGCTGACCAGGTCGCCACCGACGTTGTACGGCTCGCGCAGCGCCCGGGTGATCCGGTCCGCGGCGTCCTCGACGTCGGCCGGCTCGCGGGCGTCGTCGATCAGGACGGCGAACTCGTCACCGCCGAGCCGGGCGGCCGTGTCGTGCGGTCGCAGCGCGGCGCTGATCCGCTGGCTGACGGCCTTGAGCACCTGGTCGCCGCTGGCGTGCCCGAGCGTGTCGTTGACCACCTTGAAGTCGTCGAGGTCGATGAAGAGCACGCCGACCACGCCCCGGCGCGCCTCGATCGCCTTCTGCATCCGCTCGGCGAACAACGCCCGGTTGGCCAGGCCCGTGAGCGCGTCGTGATTGGCCCGGTGGGTCAGCTCCCGCTCGAGGCGACGCTTCTCGGTGACGTCGCGCAGGGTGAACACCAGCCCGCGTACGGTCGGGTCGGCTCGCAGGTCGCGGACCGAGATCTCGACCTGGACGGCGGTGCCGTCGGGGCGGCGCAGCGTCCAGTCGGTGCTGCCACCGGTGTCGGGTTCGACGCTGCCGACCGGCCGCGACTGGATCCGGCGGAACACCCGCTCGGCGCGGCCCCGCTCGGTCGGGTCGCCGTGCTCCAGCAGCGCCGTGCCGACCAGCTCGACGTCGCCGAACATCGCCTTCGCGGACGGGCTGGCGTACGCGATCCGGTCGTGGCTGTCGACGATCAGGATCACGTCCGCGGCGTTGTGCACCAGCGCGCGGAAGTACTCCTCGCTGGTCCGCCGCCGCAGTTGCTCACTGAGTGTCACCCGGTCGATGGCCTGGGCGGCTTGGGAGGCGAGCACGGCCAGCCGGTCCTGCGCCGAGGCCAGTGCGCGCTCCTCGGCGGCGACCAGCATCGCACCGGTCGTCTCCGCGCGCTCGGCGTGCTCGCCGACCGACAGCGGCAACGCCAGGGTGGGCGCGGTGAACCCGTTGGCGCCGCGCAGTGCCTCGGCGATCGGCCGGGGCAGGTCCCGCGTCGGGAGCAGGCTCGGTTCGCTGAGGTGCCGTATCACGTCGCCGGGCGCCCCGGTCGGCAGGATGGCCATGTGCCGGCCGGTCGGGTTCGGGTCGGAGCCGCTGGTCAGCAGCAGGAAGCGGTAGTCGGTGCCCTGCGCCAGGACGCCGCGGATCCCGAGGTCGAGAGCGTCCGCGATGCCCTCGTCGTCGGCCGCGGCGACCAGGGCGGTGCTGACCGTGCGCAGGCCGCGCTCACGGCCGACCTGGTCGCGCAGCCGGGTCGCGAGGTTCACCAGGCGGGCCAGCACCAGCAGGAACATCACCAGCGAGGCGACCGCGATCACCTCGCCGTGCCGGACGGCGCCGAACGCGAAGGTCTCGTAGAGCAGGATGGTCGGGGGGATCATCGCCGACAGACCCAGCAGCACCAACCGCAACACGGTCGTCTCCCGCGTGCGCTGCAGCCGCCGATCGGTGATGCCGCGCATCGACGGCACGAGGGCGGCCCCGCCCCAGAGCGCGTAGAGCGCGATGTAGCCGAGGTCCAGCGGGGTGCGGACCAGCCAGATGTCATCGATCCGGCCGATCCGGAACAGCGCGTCGGCCACGACGTAGCCGATGACGCCCATGGTCAGCAGCGCCATCGCCGGGGTGAACCGCACGGCGGTGACGAGCCGGGCGACCAGGCCGAGCACGACGATGTCCACGATCGGGTACGCGACCAGCAGGATCCCGGTGATCGCGCCGATGTTCGGTTGTTCGAAGCGGGCCTCGATGGTGAGGACCCAGGCGAGCAGGCCGGTGCCGAGGACGAGCACGAGTGCGTCGATCAGCGCCGGCCGGTCGGGTCTCGGGTCGGCCGCCCGGCCGAACCTGGCCAGCGCGACAGCGACCAGGGCCAGCGAGATGAGCAGGAGTATGTCGTCGCTGAGGGTGAGCGGGGGTCTGGCGGGACCACCCGGCAGGGTGAGGTTGAACGACAGGTCGGACGCCGCGTAGAAGACCATCCCGAGGAACAACAGCAGCCACGTGCCGGACATGCGGGGACGGTTCAGCCGGATGCCGACCAGGATGGCCAGCACGCTGCTGACGCTGATCGCCGTCCAGAGCCCGATGCGCCAGGACAGCGGGGCCACGTAGTAGACGACCGTCAGCAAGGCCATCCACAGTGCGTACGCGGCCAGCCCAACCCGCCGCGACATCCATCAACTCCGTTCAACTGCCGCCAAAGGGGCATTTAAACGGTACGGCCGGGCGGGCCGCCGCGTCGAATGCTCGCGAGGAACCCGTTCGGCTCCAGGACTTCACGTAACGCAATGTCTCGATTACGTCAAGTACGCACCATCCGTCGGTACATGCTGGTACGAATCTGTGTAAAGCACTCAAAACCGACGCGAGGGGATTTCAGCATCATGCGTCTCTTCAGGACAGCGGGTCTCGCCGTCACGGTGGCCGCGATGGCCCTGGCCATGGCCGCGTGCGGCTCGGACACCAGCCCGTCCACGGCCCTTCAGCCGACCGGCGCCTCGCCGTCGCCCGGCGGGAACGGGGCCCGCACCCCGACCCCGACGGGCACCGCGACCGCGCCCGGCGGCGGCCAGGTCTTCGGCCCGGGCTGCTCCTCGCTGCCGACCTCGGGCGCCGGCAGCCTCTCGTCGATGGCCGGGCAGCCGGTCGCCACCGCGGTGGCCAGCAACCCGCAGCTGTCGACGCTGGCCAACGCGATCAAGACGGCCGGGCTCACGGACACGCTCAACAACGCCCAGAACATCACCGTCTTCGCGCCGACCAACGACGCCTTCAACAAGGTCGGGCAGTCGCAGCTCAACGCGCTGCTGGCCAACAAGCAGCAGCTGACCCAGACGCTGGAGTACCACGTCGTGCCGCAGCGGCTCAGCCCGGACAACCTGGCCGGCACGCACAAGACCATGGAGGGCCAGAACCTCACCGTCACGGGCAGCGGCGAGGACTTCACGGTCAACAACACCGCGAGCGTGGTCTGCGGCAACATCCAGACCAGGAACGCGACCGTCTACCTGATCGACTCGGTGCTGACGCCGCCGTCGTCGGGCACGCCGACCCCGGCCGCCACCTGATCCGCACAACGCGGAGCGGGGTCCCTCGGGACCCCGCTCCGCGCGGGCGTCAGCCCAGCTTGGCCAGCAGCTCCGGGCCGCGGTTGGTGAGCCGGGCGATGGCCAGGCGGCCGAGGCCCCAGGCCAGTCCGGCGCCGAGCACCACGCTCACGGGGGTCGCGAGCCACCGGAGCACCTCGTCGTCGCGCACCGTGCCGGTGATCAGCAGGGCCAGTGCCGGCGAGGCGAGCACCGTCATCGAGAGCAGCACGAGCCAGACGATCCCGGCGAGGCCGCCGCCGTCCGAGCCCGGGTTGATGCCCCGCTTGTGCGGGTCGGCGATCCGCACCGGCATGAACACCGAGATGAACACCAGCAGGCCCGCGCCGCCGCCGAGCACGACCGGCAGCAGGCCGACCGCCCAGGCGACCATGTCCCACGCGCCGTGCCAGATCGCGCCGGCCACGGTCATCGCGAGCGCGACCGGCGCGACCAGGAGCAGCCAGGCGCGTTGCCGGCCGCGGACGTCGGCCCGTTCCGCGCCGGGGGTGAGCAGCGTCTGCCACAGCGCGGTGCCGTCGGAGCTGTGCAGGTGCGCGCAGCAGCCGACCGCGAACACCGTGAAGAACACGCCGCTCATCGGCAGGTAGTCGGTCACGTTGATGAGCAGCGGGAGCAGCACGTAGGTCAGCACGTACACGAGCGCGAACGCCAGGAAGTGGATCCGGACCAGGTCGCGGCCCCAGGTGCGCAGCTCCTTGCCGACGACGGCGGCCAGCGCGGTCGGCGGTCGCCAGCCGCGCCGGCGGGCGCCGCGGATCACGGTCGGGCTGACCGGGCGGTGCAGCAGCAGGGCCCAGGCGCCCAGCGCGGCGGCGATCGCGGCGGCCAGGCCGGCGACGACCGCCGCCGCCAGGGCCCAGTCGCCGCGGGCGGCCGCCTCGATGGCCACCACCGGCCAGCCCGACGGCGCGAGCCGCAGCTTGTCGGCGATGAACGGCGGCAGCGCCGTCTCCGGGCCGCCGGTGATCGCCACGATAATGACCCAGCCCTGCGCGGCGAGGCAGACCAGCACGCCCCACGGGATCGCCATCAGCGCCGCGCTCAGCCGGCTGTTCAGCACCCGGCCGACGATGGAGACGACCACGTTGGAGAGTGCGACGAGCAGGAGGACGAAGAGCACGAGCACGAGCAGCGCGACGGGTACGGCGGCCAGGTCCAGGCGCAGGGCGTACCAGATGAGGCTCGTGCCGCCGAGCAGCGTGACCACCGGCCCGACGCCGACCAGCGCGGCCCCGAGCAGGCCGACGGCGAGCTGCCGGTCGGTCAGCGGCACGTGCCGCAGGTGCTCCCGGCGCAGGCCCGGGTCGGTGCCGCCCATCATCGGCCCGACGACCCAGCCCAGCAGCCAGGAGGCCATCGTCAGCAGCAGCGCACCGCCGGCCCGGTCGGGGCCGGCCGCGATCGTCAGCCAGAGGGTGCAGCCGGCGGCGGCGACCCCGGCCACGACGCCGGTGACGGTCGTCGCGGCCTTCGTGCCGGTGAACGAGTGGCGCAGGATCTGCCACTTCATGGGGATCAGGACGCCAACCATGACAGCTCCTCCGCGCCGGCCGTGCGGGCACCGACCAGCTCGACGAACACCTCGTCGAGCGAGCGGCCGCCGCGTACCTGGTCGATCGGGCCGGACACGACGACCCGGCCCTCGTTCATCACCGCGACCGTGTCGCAGAGCTGCTCCACCAGCGGCATCACGTGGCTGGATAGCACCACCGACCCGCCGCCCGCGACGAACCGGCGCAGGATCGAGCGGATGGTCAGCGCCGAGACCGGGTCGACCGCCTCGAACGGCTCGTCGAGCACCAGCAGGCGCGGCGCACCGAGCAGTGCGCTGGCCAGGGCGATCTTCTTCCGCATGCCGGCCGAGTAACCGAGGATCAGGGTCCGGCCCGCTGCCGCCAGGTCGAGCACCGTGAGCAGCTCGTCCACGCGGGCGGCGACGACGTCGCCCGGCATGCCGTGCAGGCGGCCGAGGTAGGTGAGCATCTCGCGGCCGGTGAGCCGCTCGGCCATCGCCATCCCGTCCGGCAGCACGCCGACGAGCCGCTTGGCCGCGGTCGGCTCCCGCCAGACGTCGGTGCCGAAGATCTCCGCACGGCCGGAGTCGGGCCGCAGCAGCCCGACCGCCATCGACAGCGCGGTGGTCTTGCCCGCGCCGTTCGGGCCGACCAGGCCGAAGAATGAGCCGGCCGGAACGGTCAGGTCGACGGCGTCGGCGGCGAGCTTGTCGCCGAAGCGCTTGGTCAGTCCGGAGAGCCGGAGTGCGTTCGTGGTCATGCCGAAAACGCTAGAAATCCAGGCGGGCGACCGGAATGAGTCCAGCCGCCGACCGGGGTGGGGCCAGCTACACCCCCTCGGACGGCGGCTGGCCACACTGCCCGTGACAGCGGGGTTCGGCCAGACTGTGCCCATGACACGCGGACTGCACGCCTCGGCCGCCGGCCTGCTGCGCGGTTGCCTCGCGATCGGGTCCGCGGTCGTCCTCTGCGTGCACCTCGTGCTCTTCGTGCCCGGCCTCGGCTTGGGCCTGGTGTTCCTGCTGCCCTGGCCGATCGTGCGGATGCGCCGGTTCACCGATCTGGTGCGCGGCGTGTGCGGCGGGATTCCGCGGCCCTACCGGGACCGGCCGGGCCTGCCCGTGCCGGAACCTGACGGGCGTTACCGGCACGACCGGCGGCTCTACAGATCGCCGTTCTGGCCCCGGCAGCTCCGTTACCTCGACTGGGCGCTGGGAGACCCCGCGACCTGGCGGGACGTCGGCTGGCTGCTGACCAACCCCGTCGTCGGCGGCGTGCTGGGCTTCGGGCCGGCCGCGCTGGTGGTGGGTGGGCTGGCGGTGGCGACCAGCGGTGGGTCGGCCTGGTGGATTCCCGTCGGGCTCGGCCTGGTCGGGCTGGGCTTGGCCGTCGCCCCGGCGGCCGCGCGCGCCCATGACGCATGGACCGTGCGCATGCTCGCCCCCCGCACCGGCCTCGGCTCGCTGAAGGTCTGGGTGGGCCGGCGATTCTTCACGCTGACCCGGCTGGCGGCGCTCGGCGGCCTGACCGTGGTCAGCGCCGCGCTGGCGGTGCTCGCCTTCGCCGCCTTCTCGATGTTCGCCATCGGCATCGTCGGCGCTGTGCCGGAGAGCGCGTCCGCGGTCCGCCGGTTCACCACGCTGCGGCGCCGGCTGGCCGACGAGTGGTCGGGCGTGCCGATCCCGACGCCGTACCGGCCGGAGCCGGAGCTGCCGCGGCGGCGGCCGGACGGTCTCTACGCGGTCGGTGACGCGCTCTACAAGACCAAGGGTTGGACCCGCTTCTTCCAACGCCTCGACTGGATCTGGAACGACCCGGCGACCTGGCGCGACCTCGTGTGGACGTTCACGGACCCGATCGTCGGCGGTGCGTTGGTGCTGGCGTCGGTCGGCGCGGTCGGCTACGGCCTCATCGGCCTCGCGATCCCGGGGCTGGCCCGGCTCGCGCGGCTGGAGAACCCGCCCGCGCTCGCGGTCCTCACCGACCGCCCGGTGCTCGCGCTGCTGGCCGGCCTCGCGCTCGTCGTCGCCGGCGCCGCGGTCGCGCCGGCCGCGCTGCGCCTGCACGGGCGGTGGACCGCGGTGCTGCTCGCGCCGACCGCCAAGGCCCGCCTCGCGCTGCGGGTCGAGCAGCTCACCGAGAGTCGCGCCGACGCGACCTCCGCGCAGGCGGCCGAGCTGCGCCGGATCGAACGCGACCTGCACGACGGCGCGCAGGGGCGGCTCGTCGCGGTCGGCCTGGCCCTCGGCGCGGTCGAGGCGCTGATCGAGACCGACCCCGCGGCGGCCCGCCGGCTGGTGGCCGACGCGCGGGAGAGCACGGCCCGGGCGCTGGCCGAGCTGCGTGACCTGGTCCGCGGCGTACGCCCGCCGGTGCTCGCCGAACGCGGCCTGGTCGACGCGGTCCGCGCGCTGGCCCTGGACAGCCCCGTGCCGGCCACCGTCTCGGCCGACCTCGCCGGCCGCGCGCCCGAGCCGGTGGAGGCCGCCGTCTACTTCGCGGTCAGCGAGGCGCTGGTCAACGCGGCCAAGCACGCGGCGGCGTCGGCCGTCACGATCGACTTCTCGCACGCCGCCGGTGTGCTCACCGCGGCCGTGGCCGACGACGGCCGCGGCGGTGCCGACCCCGCCCGGGGCAGCGGGCTGCGCGGCATGCGGCACCGGCTGTCGGCGTTCGACGGTACTGTCCGGGTGGTCAGCCCCGCCGGTGGGCCGACCGTCGTGACGCTGGAGGTGCCGTGCGCGTTGTCCTCGCCGAGGACCTCTACCTCCTCCGGGAGGGGCTCAAGCAGCTCCTGACCGCGCACGGGTTCGACATCGTCGCGGCCGTCGACAACGGTCCCGACCTGCTGCGGGCGCTGCTCGACGAGCGGCCCGACGTCGCGGTCGTCGACGTGCGGCTGCCGCCGACCCAGACCGACGAGGGGCTGCAGGCCGCGCTGGCCGCCCGCCGGCAGGTGCCGGGCCTGCCGGTGCTGGTGCTCTCGCAGCACGTCGAGCGGCTCTACGCCCGCGAGTTGCTCGCCGACGGCACGGGCGGGGTCGGCTACCTGCTCAAGGACCGCGTGTTCAACGCCGAGCAGTTCGTCGACGCGGTGCGCCGGGTCGCCGCCGGCGGCACCGCGATGGACCCCGACGTGATCGCGAAGCTGTTCGCCAGCAGCGACCCGACCGTCGGCCGGCTCACCCCGCGGGAGCGTGAGGTGCTGGAGCTGATGGCCGAGGGCCGGTCGAACGCGGCGATCGGCCAGCGGCTCTTCCTGTCCGAGAGCGCGGTCGGCAAGCACACGGCGAGCATCTTCGGCAAGCTCGGCCTCGCGGTCTCCGACGACGACAACCGCCGGGTCCTGGCCGTTCTCGCCTTTCTCGACGCTAGAACAGGTTGATCGTGAAGACCTCGAAGGGCGCGGCGTAGCGGGTGCCCAGGCGGGTGCCGGCGGCGCGGCCGATGCCCTCCAGGAACTCCTCCGGGTCGAACGCGCCTTCGCCGAGCCCGCGCAGGTAGGCCTCGTGGGCCTGGAGCGACTCGATGCCCCGGTCGAACGTGCCGGTGATGTCCACCGCGTGCCGGCCGTCGGGCGAGCCGGCCGCCCAGACCTGCCGGACCTTGTTCCACGGCTCGAGGCCCTGCTCCGGGAAGATCCAGCGGTTGCCGGCGTCGCGGACCGCGTCGAGCGTGGCCCGGCCGGTCGCGATGTGGTCGGCCTGGTTGAGCGCCTCGGCGCCGTCCCAGGTCTCGCGGAAGT
Source organism: Asanoa sp. NPDC050611 (assembly GCF_040654855.1). Lineage (NCBI taxonomy): Bacteria > Bacillati > Actinomycetota > Actinomycetes > Micromonosporales > Micromonosporaceae > Asanoa > Asanoa sp. NPDC050611. The sequence goes on along the minus strand of NZ_JBFAIU010000027.1, from coordinate 20,055 downwards.
TGTTAGTGATGACGATGTCCGGGCGGTGCCGGCGGACGACCGCCGTGATCTCCCGGCGCAGGGCGACGCCGTATTCCAGGATGCCGTCGGGCAGGCCGATGAACTCGACCGCGGACACGCCCACCACGCCGGCCGAGGCCCGCTGCTCCGCCTCGCGGACCACCTTGGTCTCGTCGGGGGAGAGCCCGTCGATGCCGGCCTCGCCGCTGGTGACGAGGCAGTAGACGACCTCCTTGCCCTGCGCGGTCCAGCGCGCCACCGCGGCGGCGGAGCCGAACTCGAGGTCGTCGGGGTGGGCGACGACGGCCAGCGCCCGCTCCCAGTCTTCGGGCAGCGACTCGTACGGCGCGATGTCGGACACGGAGCGACTCCTATCGGTCAGGCGTCGGGGATGCTGGGACCCACGAACGAGGCCAGCCACTGGTTGAGCGGAGCCGACGCGCGAAGGAAGTCTGCCACCCGGCGCTTCGCCGTGGCGGTGCCGAGCCAGGGTGCGACCGGCCACTCCTTCCACGCGACGATGCCCTTGTGCCGCAACAGGTCGGCCCGCGGGTGGTCGGCCGGGTAGCCGCGCGGCACGCGCTTGAGCTGGTCGTGCCCGTGGATGCCGACGCCGTCGGCGGCCGCCTCCGCGACGATCTCCGCCAGCTGCCCGCCGGTCCTGTCGTCGTCGACCGCGGCCCGGTAGCGGGCGAGCTGGTCACGCTCCATCTGGTACATGCCGCTGCCGGCCGCCAGCCCCTGCGCGGAGAGGTGGATGTAGCCGCCGCGGTCGAGCCGCGCCGCGATCGCCGTCTTGTAGGGCGACTTGTCGGCGCTGAACCGGACGTCGCGGTACGGCCGGAAGATGCGGCCCGAGCCGAACTCCGGCTCGAGCTCGTCGAGCAGCGCCTGCATCGGCGCCCGCACCTGGTCCTCGTAGACCGCCTTGTGCGCCGTCCAGTAGGTCTTCGAGTTGTCGGCCTCGAGCCCCTCGTAGAACTCCAGGGCCTCGCTGGGCCACCCGCGAAACGCCACGTCGTCGACCCTATCCCTATGACCGGAAGGCGGTGTGTCGCGCCAGCGGCACGCCGGCTGAGGACCTTGACTAACCCAGCTCCCAGACCTGTCCGGCGTCGGCCGTGTCGACCGGGCCGGCGTAGCCCGACCGGGCCGCCGCGACGGCGGTGGCCCCCGGCAGGCCGGGAAACAGGTGGGTGAGCAGCAGGCGGCCGGCGCCGGCCGCGCGCGCCGCCGCGGCGGCGTCGAGGGCGCTGCTGAGCTGCCCGGCGCTGTCGGCCGGCACCGCCTCGGCGTAGCTCGCCTCGGCGAGCAGCAGTGCGGCGCCGTCGGCGAGCGCGGCCAGGTCGGAGCTCGGGCCGCTGTCGCCCTGGTACGCGAGCGCGACCCCACCGGCGGTGACCCGCACGCCGTTGTCCGGCACGAAGTGCGGCAGCGCTCTGATGTCCACAGTGAACGGACCGAGCCGCAACCGGTCACCGTCGCCGGCCGGGTGCAGCGTGTAGTCGAGCATTCCCGGCCGGTCCAGGGCCAGCACCGCGTCGAGTGCGCCGGGTGGCGCGTACACCGGCAGCGGTGGCGGCGGGTCGTCGGCCAGCGAGCGGGCCCGCAGCAGCGGGTTGAGGTCGACGCAGTGGTCCGGGTGGCCGTGCGTGATCACCACGGCGTCGACCTCCGCGGCGGCGCAGTGGGTGAGCAGCCGCGGAAACGTCGCATAACCGGCGTCGAGCAACAACCGGAACCCGTCGTGTTCGACCAGGAAGCCGCTGCAGGCGTCGTCCGCCTCGGGGTAGGCGCCTCTGGCGCCGAGCACGGTCAGCCGCACGAGAACTGAGGCTACGCTCGGGGGTGTGAGCACAGACGGCGCCGTCACGCTGGCCGGATTGCCCGCCAGCGTCCTCCTGCCCGGGCACGACGTGCCGCTGGGTCGCTACACGACCGTGCGGCGGCTGTTGCCGCAACGACCGCGGCGGATGATCGGCGCGTGGTGCTTCGTCGACGCGTTCGGCCCCGACGACGTGCTCAACCGGCCCGGCATGCAGGTGCCGCCGCACCCGCACACGGGCCTGCAGACGGTCACCTGGCTGGTCGCCGGCGAGGTGCTGCACCGCGACAGCCTCGGCAGCCTGCAGACCATCCGGCCGGGCCAGCTCAACCTGATGACCTCCGGGCACGGCATCGCGCACTCCGAGGAGTCGCCGGCCGAGCATCCGCCGCTCATGCACGGCCTGCAGCTCTGGGTCGCCCTGCCCGAGGACGCGCGGCACCAGCCGGCGCGGTTCGAGCACCACGCCGAGCTGCCGGCCGCGACGGCCGGCGGGGTGACCACCACGGTGGTCGTCGGCGAGCTGGGGGAGCTGCGCTCACCGGCCCGAGTGCACACCCCGCTGCTCGGCGCGGAGCTGCTGTTCGAGGCGGGCGCGCGCACCGACCTCGTCCTGCGGCCCGGGTTCGAGCACGGACTGCTCTCGCTCGACGGCGCGGCCGAGGTCGACGGCACGGAGCTGACCCCGGGCGGGCTGCTCTACCTGGGCGAGGAGCGCACCTCGGCGACGGTCACCAGCGCCGCCGGCGCGCGGCTGTTCCTGCTCGGCGGCGAGCCGTTCGAGGAGCCGCTGGTGATGTGGTGGAACTTCGTCGCCCGCAGCGACGCCGAGATCCGGCAGGCCCGCGAGGAGTGGATGACCGGCGACCGGTTCGGCGTGGTCCGCGGCTACGCCGGTGAGGCGCTGCCGGCTCCGGCGCTGCCGACGACGAAGCTGAAGGTCCGGGACCGGCACGGGAACACTCTCAGCGGAGGATGATCCCGCGCACGTAGGCGGCCTGGCCCACGTGTTGCACGTCGTCGTTGAGGACGCTGAGCAGGCGTACGCCCATCGTCACCGGCGGGTCCCAGGAGCGGTCGACGATCCGGCTCAGGTCCTCCTCGGTGACCGCCCGGACCAGCGCCGCGGTGCGGTCGTGCACCGCGGAGTAGTAGTCGACGAGCACCTTGCCGCTGGCCGGCCGCACGCCGAGGACCTCGTCGGGGCCGTGCGCGTACCCGGTGTCGTCGGGGTCCGCCTCCAGCTCGAACCGCGGCGCCCACGGCCCGCTCACCCAGATCTGGTCGTCGCCGATCAGGTCGGCGACGTGGTGGTCCTGGATCCGGGTGAGGTGCCAGACGAGCCAGCCGACGGTGTTGGCGCCCGGGGCCGGCGGTCGGCGCAGCTGCTCGGCGTCGAGCCCGGCGACGGCGCCGCGGACCAGCCCGGGCAGCCGGCCGAACGCGTCGCTCAACAGGTCGTTGATGTTCACCCGCACCATGATGCCCCGCATTCGTTAGCGTCGGCCCGTGAAAGACGAAGGCACGGTCGAGCTGACCGTCACCGGACACACCGCGACCATCACGATCAGCAACCCGCCGCGGCGCAACGCGCTCACCCCGGCGATGTGGCGCCGCCTGCCCGAGCTGCTCGACACCGCCGCCGCCGATCCCGAGGTGCGCGCGCTGGTGCTGACCGGCGCGGGCGCCACGTTCAGCGCGGGCGCCGACCTGACCGGCGTGCGTGAACTCGTCGGTGACGACAGTCCTCCGATTCGCGCGGAGGAGCGGCTGGCGGCGTTCCCGAAGCCGACCATCGCCCGGGTCCGCGGGCACTGCGTGGGCGGGGGCTGCCAGCTCGCGGTGGCGTGCGACCTGCGGATCGCGGCGGTGGACGCCCGGTTCGCGGTCCCACCGGCCCGGCTCGGCATCGTCTACCCGGGCCCGACCACGCGCCGGCTGCTCGGCCTGGTCGGGCCGTCGGCGGCCAAGTGGCTGCTGTTCACCGCGGACCAGATCGACGCCGCCCGCGCGGCCACGATCGGACTCGTCGACGAGGTGGTTCCGGCCGAGGAGCTGGACGCGCACGTGGCCCGGCTGGTCGACACGATCGCCGAACGGTCGCAGCTGTCGATCGCGGCGGCGAAGGAGACGATCGACCTCGCTGTCGCGGGCCGGCCGTCGCCCGAGCGGGAGGCGCACTGGCAGGCGGAGATGCTGCGCTCCGGCGACGTCGCGGAGGGCGCGGCCGCGTTCCTTGAGCGCCGGCGCGCGAACTTTTCCTGGCGCCCCTGACGTCTGACGCATTTATTCTTGCCAATGGCTCGTTGCATTATCCCGGTGGTATGACGTCGACCTAATGGTCAGGATCGGTCGTACGCAAAGCGTTGACGGCGATCTATCTGGCTGGAAACATGTCGGCAGATCGATGCCTCCGGATCGGCCGACCGGCCGGTCCACATCCCCCGGGAGGATCAGTGAGTATCACCCGACGCGTCATGCTCTCCGCCACGGCCACGACCCTGGTGGCGGGAGCGCTGTTCGCGGCTCCGGCGCAAGCGGCACCGACCCCGCTCGCCCTGGACGCCGCCAACGTCCTCGCCGACTCGTTCGGCGCCGACCGCTCCGCGGGCACCTACGTCGACTCGTCCGGCGCGACGGTCGTCACGGTCACCGACTCCGCCGCCGCTGCGGCGGTCAAGGCCCGCGGTGGCAAGGCCCGCCTCGTCGAGCGCAGCGCCGCCGAGCTCAGCTCGCTGCAGGCCAGCCTCGACAAGGGCGTGGTCGGCACGGCGTTCTCGGTCGACCCGGTCGCCAACCAGGTCGTCGTCGACGTCGACACCACGGTCAAGGGCGCCAAGCTCGCCGCGCTGGAGAACGCGGTCGCCGCGAGCAAGGGTGCGGCCCGGCTCGAGCGGCTCCCCGGCAAGCTCAGCAAGACGATCTCCGGTGGCGACGCGATCTACACCGGCGGCGCGCGCTGCTCGCTCGGCTTCAACGTGCGGTCCGGCAGCACCTACTACTTCCTGACCGCCGGCCACTGCACCAACATCGGCTCGACGTGGACCAACGGCAGCCAGACCCTCGGCACGCGGGCCGGCACCAGCTTCCCGGGCAACGACTACGGGATCGTGCGCTACACCAACACGTCGATCACCATCTCCGGCGCGGTCGGCAGCCAGGACATCACCAGCGCCCGCACCCCGAGCGTCGGCGAGCGGGTCACCCGCCGCGGCAGCACCACCGGGACCCGCAGTGGCAGCGTGCTGGGCCTCAACTCGACGGTGCGCTACGCCGAGGGCACGGTCAGCGGCCTGATCCGCACCAACGTCTGCGCGCAGCCCGGTGACAGCGGCGGCCCGCTCTACGCCGGCACCTCCGCGCTGGGCCTGACCTCCGGCGGCTCCGGCAACTGCACCACCGGCGGCACGACCTACTTCCAGCCGGTGACCGAGCCCCTGGGCGTCTACGGCGTGCAGGTCTTCTGACCCCCTCCCCCCAGAGTTCGGCGCGTCGCACGTGCCGGACCCCGACGGCCCCCGGACCCCGAGCCGGGGGCCGTCGCGCGACCATGGGTGGGTGCGCATCGAAGTGAACGGGCGGCCGGCGGCCGCGGCCGACCTCGCCTCGACCTACGGCCACTTCACCGCGATGCAGGTCCGCGGCGGCGGGGTGCAGGGCCTGGGCAACCACCTCGACCGGCTCGACGCCGCCAACCGGGAGCTGTTCGACGAGCCGCTCGACGCCGGCGAGGTGCGCGACCTGATCCGGCACGCGCTCGCCGGCGAAGCCGACGCCGCCGTCCGGGTCGCGGTGCGGGAGCCGGGCCGCGTGGCGGTCGCGGTCGGGCCGCCGACACCGCCCGTCGTGGGGCCGCACCGGCTGCGGTCGGTGCCCTACCTCCGCCCGTTCCCCCATCTCAAGCACCTCGGCGGGTTCGCGCAGGGTGAGTGGGCCCGCCGGGTCCGCGCCGAGGGCTACGACGAGGCGCTGCTCACCGCCGGCGACGGGGAGATCACCGAGACCTCGGTGGCCAACATCGGCTTCTTCGCCGCCGACGGTGCGGTGGTCTGGCCGACTCCGCCCTGGCTGCACGGCACCGCGATGCGGCTGGTCGAGCAGCACCGGCCGACCACCCGCCGGCGGATCACCCTGGCCGACGTCAGCGGCTTCCACGGCGCGTTCACGGTCAACTCGATCGGCCACGTCGCGGTGGCCTCGATCGACGACATACCCACGCTGCCGGATCCGGCGCTGATGGCGGGGCTCGACGCGCTCTTCGCCTCCGTACCCTGGGACCCGGTCTAAAGCGGTTGTCGATGTGGCCGGCGCTGGTCATGATTGATCCATGTGTGTGGGTGTGCGGCGAGCTAGCCGCGCCGAGCCGATCGCCGGGGACCTCGTCCTCGCCTGATCCTCGGTGCCGGCTCGGCGTGTCTGTGCCATCCGACCCACGCGTTCGCGACGTTTCGCGGTGAGGGCCCCGCTTCGACAGCCGGGGTCGTGTGCGCGTTCGAGCTGTCCTCCCGAAACGGCGACAGATCATGCGATCCGACCTGATACGTGCGACCTTCCTCGACTACTTCCGCGGCCTCGACCACCTCGAGCTGCCGCCCGGCCCGCTCGTCACCGACGAGCGTGACCTGCTCTTCACCAATGCAGGCATGGTCCAGTTCAAGCCGTACTTCATGGGCCTGGACCGCCCGCCCCATCCTCGGCTGATGACGGCGCAGCGCTGCGTGCGCACGGTCGACATCGACCGGATCGGGCTGACCGACCGGCACGCGACCGGCTTCGAGATGCTCGGCAACTTCGCGTTCGCGGACTACTTCAAGCGCGAGTCGATGGCGTGGGCGCTGGACCTGCTCACGGACGGCTTCGGGCTCGAGCGGGACCGCCTGTGGATGACCGTGCTGCGCGGCGACGAGGAGAGCGTCGACCTGTGGCGTGGCCTCGGCGTGCCCGCGGAGCGTATCCAGCGGCTCGGCCCGGCCGACAACTTCTGGAGCATGGACGTCCCCGGGCCGAGCGGGCCGACCTCGGAGATCTTCTACGACCGCGGTCCGGATGTCGGTCGGGACGGCGGCCCGGCGGTCGACAGCGAGCGCTTCGTCGAGCTGTGGAACCTGGTGTTCATGCAGTACCAGCGCGGTGGGACCGACGAGGAGATCCTCGGGGACCTGCCCGGCCGGCACATCGACACGGGCCTGGGCCTGGACCGGCTCGCGATGGTGCTGCAGGGCGTCGGCAACCTCCAGGAGATCGACATCGTCCGGCCGACGCTGCGCGCGGTGCGCGAGGTGACCGGCCGCGACGACGAACCGGCGGCGCACCGCCTGGTCACCGACCACGTCCGGACCGCGGTCCTGCTCATCTCCGCGGGCGTGCGGCCCGGCAACGAGGGCCGTGGGTACGTGGTGCGCCGGCTGCTCCGCCGCGCGGTGCGGCGGCTCGTGCTGCTCGGTGTCGACGAGCCGGTGCTCGGCCCGCTGGCGGGCAGCGTGCCCGCGGACGACGTCGTCCGGGCGGTCGTCGAGCGCGAGGAGGGTGCGTTCCGGCGCACCCTGCGGGCGGGCAACCGCCTGCTCGACTCGGCGCTGAGCCGGGGTCCGCTGGGCGGTGAGACGGTGTTCAAGCTGCACGACACCTACGGCTTCCCGGTCGACCTCACGGTGGAGATCGCCCGGGAGCACGGGGTGTCGGTCGACACCGACGGCTTCGCGCGGCTGATGCGCGAGCACCGCGAGCGCAGCCGCGCGGGCCGCTAGCTAGTAGAGGTTGTCGGCGTAGCCGGGCCCGTAGTGCCGGTCGAGATCCGCCAGGGTGTCGGCCGGCCGCTCGACCTCCTTGATCAGCACGGCCCGCCGAGGCAGCGCGTCCGGCTGCCAGGTGTCCGGCTGCCACAGGTGGGAGCGGAGGAACGCCTTGGCGCAGTGGTAGAAGATCTGCTCGATCTCGACCTGGAGCGCGAACTCCGGGCGGCGCCCCTTGACCGCCATCTGGTCGAAGTAGGGCGCGTCCCGCATGATCGTCGCCCGCCCGTTGATCCGCAGCGAGTCGGTGCGGCCCGGGATCAGGTAGATCAGCCCGACGTGCGGGTTGTCGATGACGTTGTGGAAGCCGTCGGCGCGCTTGTTGCCGGGCCGCTCCGGGATCGCGATCGTGGTGTCGTCGACCACCACGGTGAAGCCGGCCGGGTCGCCCTTCGGCGAGACGTCGCAGGTGCCGCCGGCGCCGGAGGTCGAGACGAGGCAGAACGGCGACGCGGCGAGCCAGTCCCGGTCGAGCTGGTGCAGCTCCTTGCGGTCCTTCTCGGCGGCCCGCCTGCCCACCTCGCCGAGCAGCTCGCGGAGCTCTTCGTGTGACGTGACTGCGGTCATTCGCCCTCCCCAAGGTCGCCCCCTGACCCTAGGGGATTGCGGCAAAGCCCCACGCGACGATGGTCTGGGCGGTTTCATATGAGAGGAGGTTTTCATCCTTTTTGGGCGGAGGAGGAGTCACCGGTGCACGACGTGGCGTACATCCTGATCTCGGTGGCCCTCTTCGTCGCGCTCGCCGTCATCGTGCGCCTGGTGGAACGGTTGTGAGCGCGGTCAACCTGGCCGGCCTGATCATCGCGTTCCTGGTCACGGTCTTCCTGGTCATCGCGCTGCTGTTCCCGGAGCGCTTCTGATGTCGACGACCATCGCCGGCGTCTTCTTCGTGCTGTCGCTGGTGCTCTTCGTCGCGCTCGCGTACCGCTACTTCGGCGACTACATCTACCGCGTGGTGACCGGCACCCGGCACTCGTTCGTCGAGCGGGTCGTCTACCGGCTCGTCGGCGTGAACCCCGCGGGCGAGCAGAGCTGGCCGGTCTACGCCCGCAGCGTGTTCGCGTTCTCCCTGCTCAGCCTGCTGTTCCTCTACGGAATGACCCGGCTGCAGAGCAAGCTGCCGCTGTCCCTGGGCCTGCCGGCCATGTCGCCGCACCAGGGCTGGAACACCGCAGCCAGCTTCGTCACCAACACCAACTGGCAGTCGTACGCCGGTGAGTCGACCCTCGGTCATGTCGTGCAGATGTCCGGGCTCGCGGTGCAGAACTTCGTCTCGGCGGCCGTCGGCATCGCGGTCTCGGTCGCCCTGGTCCGCGGCTTCGCGCGCAGCCGCACCCAGTCCCTCGGCAACTTCTGGGTCGACCTGACCCGGATCACGCTCCGGGTGCTGCTGCCCGTGGCGGTGGTCGCGGCGATCGTGCTGATCGCCGGCGGTGTGGTGCAGAACCTGTCCGGCGGCACCGACGTCACCACGCTGACCGGTGCGACCCAGCACATCCCGGGCGGCCCGGTGGCCAGCCAGGAGGTGATCAAGGAGCTCGGCACGAACGGCGGTGGGTTCTACAACGCCAACAGCGCACATCCGTTCGAGAACCCCACACCGTGGACGAACTGGATCGAGATCTTCCTGATCCTGCTGATCCCGTTCGCGATGCCCCGGGTGTTCGGGCGGATGGTCGGCGACCGGCGGCAGGGGCACGCGATCCTGGCGGTGATGGCCATCCTGGCGGTGGCCAGCGTGATCCTCGTCAACACCTTCGAACTGCTGCACAACGGGACGGTGCCCTCGGCGGTGCACGCCGCCACCGAGGGCAAGGAGGTGCGGTTCGGGGTCTCGGACTCCGCCACCTTCGGCGCCGCCACGACGTTGACGTCGACCGGGGCGGTGAACTCGTTCTTCGACTCGTACACCGCGCTCGGTGGCATGGTCCCGATGGTCAACATGATGCTCGGCGAGGTGGCCCCGGGCGGGGTCGGATCGGGCCTGTACGGCATCCTCATGCTGGCGGTCATCACGGTGTTCGTGGCGGGGCTGATGGTCGGCCGTACGCCGGAGTACCTGGGCAAGAAGATCTCCTCGCGCGAGATCAAGTTCGCCTCGCTCTACTTCCTGATCACGCCGGCGACCGTGCTGATCGGGATGGCCGTCGCGATGGCGACCAAGAACCGGGAGACGATGCTCAACGTCGGGCCGCACGGCTTCTCGGAGGTGCTGTACGCGTTCACCTCGGCGGCCAACAACAACGGCTCGGCGTTCGCCGGGATCACGGTCAACGACCAGTGGTGGGACACCGCGACCGGCCTGTGCATGGTGATCGGCCGATTCCTGCCGATGGTCTTCGTGCTGGCGCTGGCGGGCTCGCTGGCCCGACAACGCCCGGTGCCGGCCTCGGCCGGCACGCTGCCGACCTACCGCCCCCTCTTCATCGGGATGGTGGTCGGCGTCGTGATCATCCTGGTCGCCCTGACGTTCCTGCCGGCCCTCGCACTCGGCCCGCTGGCCGAGGGGTTGTGAGACGACGATGACCGACCCGACCGTCACAATCCGGTGTGGGCGCGGCCCTGTGGCCGCGCTGCCTCCGTCGGGTCCTGCGGGCCGCGGAGCCGGGATGTCCGCGGCTGGCCCGCTTCGCGTTGAGGACGCTGTTCGCGCTGCGGTGAGGGCGGCATGACCGCGGCGGCGATCGAGCAACCCAGTCGGATCGGTGGCGGTCTGCTGGACCCGCGGCAGCTCTGGAAGTCGCTGCCCGACGCCTTGCGCAAGCTCAACCCCGCGACCCTCTGGCGGAATCCCGTCATGTTCATCGTGGAGTTGGGGGCGCTGTTCACGACGGCGCTGTCCATCCAGGACTCGTCGACGTTCGCTTGGTTGATCACGGTTTGGCTGTGGCTCACCGTCATCTTCGCGAACCTGGCCGAGGCCGTCGCCGAAGGGCGCGGCAAGGCGCAGGCCGCCACGCTGCGCCGGGCCCGGCAGGAGACCGTGGCGCGCCGGCTGATCGACTGGCAGCCCGGCCAGAAGGAGCCGCGGGAGGAGGCCGTCGACGCCGTCGCGCTGCGGCAGAACGACGTCGTCGTGGTCGAGGCCGGGCAGGTTATTCCCGGCGACGGTGACGTGGTCGAGGGCGTGGCCAGTGTCGACGAGTCCGCGATCACCGGCGAGTCGGCGCCGGTCATCCGGGAGTCCGGCGGCGACCGCAGCGCGGTCACCGGCGGCACCAAGGTGCTCTCCGACCGGATCGTCGTCAAGATCACCCAGAAGCCCGGCGAGAGCTTCGTCGACCGCATGATCGCGCTCGTCGAGGGCGCCTCGCGGCAGAAGACGCCGAACGAGATCGCGCTCAACATCCTGCTGGCCGCCCTGACGATCATCTTCCTGCTGGCCGTCGTGACGCTCCAGCCCGTGGCGATCTTCTCCAAGGCGTTCCAGGGCGCGGCGCCGAACACCCTCACGATCAACGAGCACGGCGTCACCGGGATCGTGCTGGTCTCGCTGCTGGTCGCGCTGATCCCGACCACGATCGGCGCGCTGCTGTCCGCGATCGGCATCGCCGGCATGGACCGGCTCGTGCAGCGCAACGTGCTCGCCATGTCCGGGCGGGCGGTCGAGGCCGCCGGCGACGTCAACACGCTGCTGCTCGACAAGACCGGCACCATCACCCTCGGCAACCGGCAGGCGACCGAGTTCCTGCCGGTCAGCGGGGTGTCGCCGGGCGAGCTCGCCGACGCGGCCCAGCTGTCCAGCCTCGCCGACCAGACGCCGGAAGGGCGGTCGATCGTGGTGCTGGCGAAGAACGAGCACGGGCTGCGGGCGCGCGAGGAGGGGCTGATCCCGAACGCCCAGTTCGTGCCGTTCAGCGCCGAGACCCGGATGTCCGGTGTGGACATCGAGGCGGGCGGCCCGGAGCCGGCGCGGGCGATCCGCAAGGGCGCGGCGGCCGCGGTCATGCGCTGGGTACGCGAGAACGGCGGGCACCCGACCAGCGAGGTCGGCGGGGTGGTCGACGGGATCTCCGCGACCGGGGGCACGCCGCTGGTGGTCGCCGAGTTCAGGGTCGGAGAGCCGGCCCGGGCGCTGGGGGTCGTACACCTCAAGGACGTCGTCAAGGCCGGCATGCGCGAGCGGTTCGACGCGATGCGCCGGATGGGCATCCGGACCATCATGATCACTGGCGACAACCCGCTGACCGCGCGGGCGATCGCCGAGGAGGCAGGCGTCGACGACTTCCTCGCGGAGGCGAAGCCCGAGGACAAGCTGGCGCTGATCCGCCGCGAACAGGAGGGCGGGCGGCTGGTCGCGATGACCGGCGACGGCACCAACGACGCGCCGGCGCTCGCCCAGGCCGACGTCGGCGTCTCGATGAACACCGGCACGTCGGCCGCCAAGGAGGCCGGCAACATGGTCGACCTCGACTCGGACCCGACGAAGCTGATCGAGATCGTCGAGATCGGCAAGCAGTTGCTGATCACCCGGGGCGCGCTGACGACGTTCTCGATCGCCAACGACATCGCGAAGTACTTCGCGATCATCCCCGCCATGTTCGCGGCCGTGTACCCGAGCCTGGACGGGCTCAACATCATGCGACTCAGCTCGCCGGCGTCGGCGATCACCTCGGCGATCATCTTCAACGCGCTGGTCATCGTCGTGCTGATCCCGCTGGCGCTGCGCGGGGTCCGCTACCGGCCGAGCAGCGCGTCGGCCCTGCTGAGCCGTAACCTGCTGGTGTACGGCCTGGGCGGCATCGCGGCACCCTTCGCCGGCATCAAGGTCCTCGACATCGCGATCGTGCAATGGATTCCGGGGATCTCCTGATGCGGCTGCCCAACTGGTTAGGCCAGCACCTGGCGGCGTTCCGGGCGGTGCTGGTGTTCACCGTCCTGCTCGGGATCGCGTACCCCCTGCTGCTCGTCGGCATCGGCCTGTTGCCCGGCCTGCACCACCGGGCCGGCGGCTCGCTGCTCACCTCGGGCGGGCGTGACGTCGGCAGCAAGCTGATCGGCCAGAGCTTCGTCGACGCGGACGGCAACGGGATACCGCGGTACTTCCAGTCGCGGCCGTCCGCGGCCGGCGACGGCTACGACCCGACCGCGAGCGGCGCCAGCAACCTCGGGCCGGAGAGCATCGAGGACGTGCTGCCGACGGGCGGCGACGAAGGCACGCAGAGCCTGCTCACCCAGGTCTGCGCGCGCAGCCTGGCGGTCGGCGAGCTCAACGGCGTCGACGGGCGGCGGCCGTTCTGCACGCCGGACGGGGTGGGCGCGGTGCTGCGGGTGTTCCGCCGCGACGGGCTGACGGGCCCGGCGACCCGGGCCGTGAGCGTCAACCAGGCGCGGCCGGCGACGCCGTTCGTCGCGACCTTCGAGGGCGTGCCCGTCGAGAGCGCGGTGCCGGGGGAGGACTACAGCGGCGGGGTGCTGACCCCGGTGCGGGGCGACGCTCCCGCGGTGCCGGCGGTCCCGTCGGACGCGGTGACCGCGAGCGGCTCGGGACTCGACCCACACATCACGCCGGCGTACGCGCAGCTGCAGTTGCCCCGGGTGGCGCGGGAGCGGGGCGCGACCGAGGCGGCGATCCAGCGGCTGGTCGACGACAACACGGCCGGCCGGTCGGTGGGGTTCATGGGCGAGAAACGGGTCAACGTGGTGCGCCTGAACCTCGACCTCGACAACCAGTTCCCGGTGCGCTGATGCGTCGGGTCAGGCGGTCACGAGCAGTTCGAGGGTGTGTTGCAGGTGGGTGGTGACCAGCTTCGCCGCCGTCTCGGCGTCGTGGCCCGCGAGCGCGTCGACCAGCGCGCGGTGTTCGGCGGTGGCCTCGGCGAGGCGGTCGGGGTGTGCCTTCATCGACTCGCCGACGTACCGGGCGGTGCTGCCCTGTGCGCTCATGACCAGGGAGAAGAGGCGTGGTGAGCGGGAAGCCCGACCGAGCAGAGCGTGGAACGCCCAGTTCAGTTCCAACCAGGCGGCCGGGTCCGTCTCCTGGTCCATCCGGTCCAGCAGGTCGCCGGCCGCAGCCAGCTCGTCGGCCGTGATGTGCCGCGCCGCCCGGCGGATCGCCAGGGGCTCGAGGGCGGCGCGGATCTCGTAGATCTCGCGCAGGTCGTCGTGGTCGAGGTCGTGGACGACGGCGCCGCGGTGCGGGTCGATCCGGATCAGGCCGTCGGCGGCGAGGTCGCGCAGGGCCTCGCGGACCGGGGTCGTGCTGACCGCGAGCTGGGTGGCGATCTCGGCCTGGCCGAGGTGCGTGCCGCCGGTCAGCACGCCGCTGAAGATCGCCCGGCGTAGGGTGTCGCGGACCAGCTCGTGCGCGGTCCGCCGGTGTGGCGCGGGCGCGAGCTTCGCGAGGTCCAGCGCGTCATGCACAGAGCTGACCCTACAACCATGCACATTGCAGGGTCGATTATGTATCACCGCATGTTGACGACAACACGCTCCACAGTGTCCAGCGTCTGCCGCAGGTGTTCCGACACGAGAGCGGCCGCGCGGTCGCCGTCGCCCTCGCGGCAGGCTTCCAGCAGCCGCTGGCGGTGCCGGTCGGCGGTCTGGCGGTGCTCCGCGTCGGTGGCCATGTTGACGTAGACCGCCGCGTTGTCGTCGAGATGGTTGAGGATCTCGGCGAGGCGGTCGAACCCCGCGGCGCCGTTGAGCAGCCGGTGGAACTCGCGGTTGAGGGCGACCCAGCGCGCCGGCTCGCGCGCCTCGTCGAGCTCTTTGTGCAGCCCCTCCAGCGCCGCGAGCACCTCCGGCTCGATGCCGGCGACGGCCAGCCGCACCGCCTCGGGCTCGAGCAGCCGGCGGATCAGGAAGATCTCGCGGACCTCGTAGACGCTGGTCTCCCGGACCACCGCTCCCCGGTGCGCGTCGAGGCGGATCAGCCCCTCGGACGCCAGGTCGCGCAGCGCCTCACGGACCGGTGTGGTGCTGACCCGCAGGCGCGCCGCGATGTCGGCCTGGACGAGACGGGAGCCCGCTTGGAGGGTGCCGTCGAGGATCGCCCGGCGCAGCGAGTCGCGCACCATCTGGTGAGCGGTGCGCCGTTCACCGGGGATGAGCTGCGCCTCCACGACCTGCTCCTTCAAAGGGATGGGGCATCGGGCACAATACATTGTGTAATGTCTGCGCCGCGATGCGATGGTGACCATCGATTTGCCAAGCAGGTTATACCAATAGGACACATTCCGTTGCTTGGTGTATGGCTGCGCACAATGTCGGTAACCGGCTTGCGTTCGTCGATGTCCGGCTAGCGCAGCGCGCCGGCGAGCCCGGCCGGGAGCTTGGCGAGCAGGTCCCACAGCTCCGGCTGCGCGGCCGCCGCGGCCGCGACCACCGGGTCCGTCGTGGACAGCAGGGCCAGGTGGCGGGCCGCGTGCGCGGCGACCGCGTCCGCGTCGACCCGGGGCGGTGACGGCGCGAGCGCGGCACCGCCGATCACCATCCGGTCGGGCGCCAGCGGCAGCGTGTCGATCGGGTCGGGGTCCGGCAGCGCGGCGTACGTCAGCAGCACCGCCTGCTCCGCGAACCGCCAGCTCGTCGAGTGGAGGGTCGCGCCGGGCGTGCACAACGTCAGGCCGGACAGGTGCAGCGCGAGGTCGTCGGGGTGCGGGCCGAGCGGCAGCGGAGCCGACACGGTGCGGTAGCGCAGGGCACCCTCGGCGGCCGACAGCAGCACCACCTCCACGATCGTCACGTGTTGCATCCTTCCGGCTGTTGCCACAGATATGCAATAACGCTACAAGGTAGGTTCGTCGGCGTGCCGGGAACGGAGAACGAGGTCGGACGCGCGGTCGAGGCGGTCTGGCGGATCGAGGCGCCGCGGCTGATCGCCGGGCTCGCCGGGATGATGCGCGACGTCGGCGTGGCCGAGGAGCTGGCGCAGGACGCGCTGGTCGCCGCGCTCGAGCAGTGGCCCGACGAGGGGATCCCGCGCAACCCGGGCGCCTGGCTGATGTCCGTGGCCAAGCGGCGCGCGATCGACCTGGTCCGGCGCAACGAGCGCTACGCCCGCAAGCTCCAGGAGATCGGCCGCGCGCTGCCGGAATCCGTCGAGGACGACATCGAGCCGGACCGGATCGAGGACGACCTGCTGCGGCTGACGTTCGTCGCCTGCCACCCGGTGCTCGCGCCGGAGGCGCGGGTCGCGCTGACGCTGCGGCTGCTCGGCGGGCTCACCACCGGCGAGATCGCGCGAGCCTTCCTGGTCGCCGAGCCGACCGTGGCGCAGCGCATCGTCCGCGCCAAGCGGGCCCTGGCCGAGGCGGACGTCCCGTTCGAGGTGCCCGAGCCCGCGGAACGGCCGGCGCGGCTGGCCTCCGTCCTCGAAGTGATCTATCTGATCTTCAACGAGGGCTACACGGCGACGGCCGGCGACGACTGGGTGCGCCCCGCCCTGTGCGAGGACGCCCTCCGGCTCGGCCGGATCCTGGCGGGCCTGATGCCGGAGGAGCCCGAGGTGCACGGCCTGGTCGCCCTGATGGAGTTGCAGGCGTCGCGGCTGCGCGCGCGGGTCGGCGCGGGCGGCGCGGTGGTCCGACTGCTCGACCAGGACCGGGCGCACTGGGACCCACTGCTCATCCGGCGCGGCCTGGCGGCCCTGGAGCGCGCCGGCAACGTGCCCGGCCCGTACGTCCTGCAGGCCGCGATCGCCGCGTGCCACGCACAGGCCCGTACGCCCGAGGAGACCGACTGGAAGCGGATCGCCGCGCTCTACGATGCGCTGGCCCCGCTGGCCGAGTCGGCGGTCGTCGAGCTCAACCGCGCCGTCGCGGTCGGCATGGCCGACGGCCCCGCGGCCGGGCTCGCCCTGGTGGACGCGATCGTCGCCGCCGACCTGCTGCCCAGCTACCACCTGCTGCCCGCGGTCCGCGGCGACCTGCTGGCCAGGCTCGGCCGCCACGACGAGGCCCGGGCGGAGTTCACCCGGGCCGCGTCGTTGACCCAGAACGCCCGCGAGCGGGCGCTGCTGGAGGCGCGGGCTAGCGACCCAGCCTGAACTTCTCGGCCTGGGCGGCCTGCTCCGCGTTGATCGTCGGGATCTCCGTCGGCTCCGCGACGCGGCGCACCTCGACGACCGCCTCCCAGTCGGCGCCCGGCGGGATCGCCCGGTCGACCGGGCAGCGCCGGGCCCACTCGATGGCCTCCTCGGGCGACTTGACGTCGATCAGGTAGAACCCGGCGATCAGCTCCTTGGCCTCGGTGAACGGCCCGTCGACGACGGTCCGCGAGCCCTTGGCGTAGATCACCCGGGCGCCCTGCGAGCTGTCGTAGAGCCCCTCGGCGGCGAGCAGGACGCCGGCCTTCTCGAGCTCGACGTCGTACTCGTGCATCGCCTGCACGAGGTCGGGCGGCGGCATCGCACCGGGCGGCGGGTCGCCCTTGAGCATCAGCATGAAACGCATCGCATCTCTCCTGTCAGAGCCGGCACGGCCATTCTGGCCGCTCACGAACGCGTCGTACGAGCCCGCCGTGGTTCGACAGGCCGATCGAAAAACTTGACGGCCACCGCCCAGCGGGGGCATCCTTAACCAAGTTGCTATAGAACGGATTGGTTATAGATGGCCACTGACCAGCTCAGCGCGGTGTTCGGGGCGCTCGCCGACCCGACCCGACGCGCGATCCTCGAGCGGCTCGTCCGCGGTGACGCGACCGTCGGCGAGCTCGGCGCACCGTTCGCGATGTCGCAGCCGGCGATCTCCCGGCACCTCAAGGTGCTGGAGCAGGCCGGGCTGATCTCGCGCAGCCGGCAGGCCACGACGCGGCTCAGCCACCTCGAGGCCGCACCGCTGCGGGAGGCCACGAGCTGGCTCGCGGCGTACCGGGAGCACTGGGAACAGCGCTACGACCAGCTCGGCGAACTGCTCGCCGAGCTGTCCGACACGGAGGAGACCTGATGTTGCTGCACGGGAAGAACACCATCGTGTACGGCGGCGCCGGCGCCATCGGCGGTGCCGTGGCCCGCGGCTTCGGCCGCGCGGGAGCCACCGTGCACCTGGTCGGCCGCACGCTGCCGGCCCTGCGCAAGGTGGCCGACGACATCCGCTCGGCCGGTGGCACCGCCGAGACCGCGGCGTTCGACGCGTTCGACGAGGCCGCGGTCGACGCGCACGCGGCCGCGGTGGTCGACCGCTTCGGCAGCCTCGACGTCTCGTTCAACGCGATCGCCCACCCGCACGCGTTCGGCAAACCGGTGGTCGAGATGGACTACGCCGACCTGGAGCGCGACGTGACCAGCCGGCTGCGGGCGTTCTGGCTGACCACCAAGGCCGCTGCGCCCCACATGATCCGGCAGGGGTCGGGCGTCGTCCTGACGTTCGGCGGCGACGGACCGCCGCAGGCGGAGCTCGGTGGCCTGCAGGTCTCGCTCGGCGCCGTCGAGGTGCTGCGCCGGGTGCTGGCCCGTGAGCTGGGCGGGCACGGCATCCGGGTGCTGACGCTGCAGACCGGCGGTGTGCCGGAGTCGCTGCCCGAGGACATGCCCGCGGAGACGCGCGCGGAGATCGCGCGCGGGCTGGTGGAGCCGACCATGCTCGGCCGCACGGCCACGCTCGACGACGTCGCCAACGCCGCGGTGTTCGCCGCCTCGGACTGGGCCCGGGCGTTGACCGCCACGAAGCTCAACCTGACGGTCGGCGGAGTGGTCGACTAGGAGACGCGGCGGGCGGCGGCGGGCAGGTCGGCGGAGATGCGGGCGGCCGTGGCGAGCAGTGGCGGCACCAGGTCGCGGCGGATCGCCTCCAGGGTCGTGCGGCTCGCGGCCGTCGAGATGTTGACCGCGGCCACCGTGCGGCCGGCGCGGTCGCGGATCGGGGCCGCCACCGCCCGCAGGCCCTCCTCCAGCTCCTGGTCGACCAGCGACCAGCCCTGGGCGCGGACCCGTTGCAGCTCCGTCCGCAGCGCGCCGACCCCGCCGATCGTGCGGCCGGTGAGGCGTCCGATGGAGACCGTGTCGAGGTAGGCCGACAGCTCGTCGTCGGGCAGGCCGGCCAGCAGGACCCGGCCCATCGACGTCGCGTACGCCGGGAAGCGGGTGCCGACGTTGATCGCCACGGTCATGATCCGGGACGTGGGCACCCGGGCGACGTAGACGACGTCGGGACCGTCCAGGACCGACACCGACGACGACTCGTTGACCTCGGCGACCAGCGCCTCCAGGTGCACCTCGGCGACCTCGGGCAGGGACAGGCTCGACAGGTACGCGTAGCCCAGCTCCAGCACCCGCGGGCTCAGCGAGAAGAACCGCCCGTCGGTGCGCACGTAGCCGAGGTCCATCAGCGTCAGCAGGAACCGGCGCGCGGCCGCCCGCGTGACGCCCGTGGCCGCGGCGACCTCGCTGAGCGTCAGCTCGGGGTGCGAGCGGTCGAACGCGCGGATCACCGCGAGCCCGCGTTCGAGCGACTGCACGAAGTCCGCCGAGCGCACGGTCGTCACGACGCCTCCTCGATGCCCAGCTCCGCGAGCACCCGCTGGGCCGTCGCGAACGCGGTGTTCGCGGCCGGGGCGCCGGCGTAGACCGCCGTGTGCAGCAGCACCTCGCGGATCTCGGCCGGCGTGACACCCTGGCCGATCGCGGCCCGGACGTGCATCGCCAGCTCGGTCGCGGCGTGCTGGCTGGCCAGCAGCGCGATCGTCACGAGGCAGCGGGTGCGCCGGTCGAGCCCCGGCCGGGTCCACACCGCACCCCAGGCGTGCGCCGTGACGTGCTCCTGCCAGGGCGCGCTGAACGCGGTCGCGGCCGCGGCGGCCCGGTCGACGTGCGCGTCGCCGAGCACCTCGCGGCGCACCGCGGCACCGTCGTCAGCCATCTGTCCTCCGGGCGGCAGAGTCATCGCTCCGCAGGGCGGAGTGGTTGGCCAGCGCGCGGTCGACGAAGTGCCCCGCGCTGCCCACAGGGTCGGTGGCGGCGCTCCCGGACGGTGCACCGGCCCGCTCGAGGTTGGCGCGCATCACATCGGTGTGCACGACCAGACCTTCGACGCAGGTGCGCAACCAGGCGGCACCCGAGCCCACCGCGACGAGCAGTGACCGCAGCGGCTGCCACTCGGCCTGCCAGCTCCCGGCGCCCCGCTGGTGCTCCTGCACCGCGCAGGCCAGCAGCGTCGCCACCAGACCGGGCGCCTGCGCGGTGGCGGCCAGCGTGCTGACCGCGGCCACCGGGTTGTGCTTGTGCGCCATCGCGCTGGAGCCGCCGGGCGCGCCCTCCTCGACCTCGCCGACCTCGTTCTGCGCCAGCAGGGTCACGTCGCGGGCGGGCTTGCCGAGCGCGCCGGCCGTGACGCCGAGCGCGCCGGCGAGCCGACCGATCCGGCCGCGTTCCGTGTGCCACGGCAGGTCCGGCGCGGCGAGCCCGAGCCGGTCGGCGACGATCGTCCGTTTCGGGATAGCGGTTTGCCCCATCTTGTCGAGCACGACATCGGTTTTGTTCAGTGGGCTGAGAAACACGGT
>NZ_JBFAIU010000026.1:0-38380 GCF_040654855.1 Asanoa sp. NPDC050611 | reverse complement strand
CGCGGGGTGGTGGGGCCGCCAGTCGGGTGCCGCGCTGGGGCGGGCGGTCCGGGCCGCCGGCGGCGCGGTGGTCGACCTGGCCGCGGAGACCGGAGCGGTGTTCCGCGCCGACGCGGGCACGCTCTGCTACGACGGCTTCCACCCGTCGGCCGACGGCTACCGGGTGTGGGCACACGCCTTGCTACCGGCCGTATCGGCCCTGGCCGGCCTGGGGCGGTCGCCGGCGTCCTGACCCGCCGCCGCGACAGAGATTGAGACCAATCGCATTCTCACGCCCGGTTCACGTCGGGTTAACGTTTGTTATGGCCATCCAGTCGGACCGCGACGCCGTCATCGTCGCCACCGCTCGTTCACCCATCGGTCGGGCCGTCAAAGGTTCGCTGCGTGAGCTGCGCGCCGACGACCTGACGACCACGATCGTGCGCGCCGCGCTCGACAAGGTCCCCGAACTGGACCCGACCACGATCGACGACCTCTACCTCGGCTGTGGCCTGCCCGGCGGTGAGCAGGGCTTCAACATGGCCCGCGTGGTCGCCACGATGCTCGACCTGGACGGCCTGCCGGGCGCGACGATCACCCGCTACTGCTCGTCGTCGCTGCAGACGACGCGGATGGCGTTCCACGCGATCCGGGCGGGCGAGGGCGACGTGTTCATCTCCGCCGGCGTCGAGTGCGTGTCCCGGTTCGCCCGTGGCTCGTCGGACTCGCTGCCGCCCGAGGTGCAGGAGCAGGTCGGCGGCCCGTGGGAGAACCCGCGCTTCGCACCCGCCCGCACCCGCTCGAAGGCCCGCGCGGCCGGCGGTGCCGACGTCTGGCACGACCCGCGGTCCGACGGGCTCCTGCCGGACATCTACCTCGCGATGGGCCAGACCGCCGAAAACCTCGCGCAGGTCAAGGGCATCAGCCGCGAGGAGATGGACGAGTTCGGCGTACGCAGCCAGAACCTCGCCGAGAAGGCCATCGCGGACGGCTTCTGGGCCCGCGAGATCACGCCGGTGACCACACCGAGCGGCACGGTCGTGTCCCAGGACGACGGCCCGCGCGCCGGGGTGACGATCGAGGGCGTGACGGGCCTGAAGCCGGTCTTCCGCCCCGACGGCCGCATCACGGCGGGCAACTGCTGCCCCCTCAACGACGGCGCGGCGGCGGTCATCGTGATGAGCGCGGGCCGCGCCCGCGACCTGGGCATCACCCCACTGGCCCGGATCGTCTCGACCGGCGTCACGGCGCTGTCGCCGGAGATCATGGGTCTGGGCCCGGTCGGAGCGTCACTGCAGGCACTGAAGCGGGCCGGCATGACCATCGACGACGTGGACCTGGTCGAGATCAACGAGGCGTTCGCGGCCCAGGTGATCCCGTCGTACCAGGACCTCAACATCCCGATCGACAAGCTCAACGTGATGGGCGGCGGGATCGCGGTCGGCCACCCCTTCGGCATGACCGGCGCCCGCATCACCGGCACCCTGATCAACTCCCTGGACTGGAACGACAAGACCATCGGCCTCGAAACCATGTGCGTCGGCGGCGGCCAAGGCATGGCGATGGTGTTGGAGCGGCTCTCCTAGGTCAAATTCAGGAGCTTGATGGCTCGGGCCCGCTTGGGTCCGGGCCGTCGCTCCCGCCAGACACCGCTCCGCTGCGCTGCGCTGCCAGGTCCGCGTTCGGCCGCGCCAACCGCAGGAACCGCCGCGGGCCGCCTGCCGGTTCGCTCGGACGCGGCCCGCGCGCAGTGCGGTCAGTGGGCGGAACGCCTGACGCTGGTTCGGAAGCGGCCCGCGCGGCGCGGTCAGCGACGCCGCACGCCTGACGGCGTTCGGATACGGCCCCACGCGCAGCGCGGTGGACGGCGCGGAACGCCAGACGGTCGTCCGGAAGCGCCCCGCGGCGGCGCGGCCAGTGACACGGAACGCCTAACGGCGTTCGGATGCGACCCGCACGCAGCGCGGTGGGCGGCGCGGAACGCCAGACGGTCGTCCGGATGCGGCCCGCGGTGGCGCGGTGGGTGGCGCGGAACGCGCCTAACCGTCGTCCGGATGCGGCCCGCGCAGCACGGTCAATGGCGCCGGACACCTGACTGTCATTCGGATGCGGCCCACGCAGCACGGTCAATGGCGCCAGACGCCTGGCCGTCGTCCGGAAGCGGCCCACGCAGCACGGTCAATGGCGCGAGACGCCAGACCGGTCGTTCGGATGCGGCCCGCGCAGTGTGGTCAGTTGACGCGGGCGATGCGGTTCGTGGGTGGGTGCGGGACCGCGTTCGGGTGGAGGATCGCGGCCAGGGCCTCGACGCCGTCGATGACGGCTGGGCCCGGGCGGACGATCAAGGTGTCGGCGTCTATCGCCCAGATCGGGGTCGTCGGGAAGTGGGGCACCACCGTGCGGGCCTGGTCGGTGGCGCCCGACAGGTGGTAGCCGCACGGGGACACGATGACCACGTCAGGCGACGCCGACTCGAACGTCGACCAGGTCGTCGGCGTCGAGCGGGTGCCCGGATGAGCCGCCACCGGGATGCCGCCCGCGGCCGTGATCAGGTCCGGGATCCAGTGGCCCGCGCCGAAAGGCGGGTCGGTCCACTCGATCACCGCCACCCGGGGGCGCGGCCGGCCGGCCACCGCCGCCGCGATCGTCGACAGGCGGGCGTGCGCGCTCGCGACCAGGGCAGCCGCCGCGGCTGGTGCGCCCGCCGCGGCTCCGACCGCCGTGATCGCGTCGAGGATCTGCGGCAGCGTGTGCGGGTCGAGGGTCAGCACGTCCGCACGGCAGCCGAGGTGGTCCAGGGCGTCGGACACCCGACCCGCCGGGAGGGCGCAGACCCGGCACAGGTCCTGGGTGAGGATCAGGTCCGGGGACAGGTCCGCGAGGGCGTCGGCGTGCAGCGTGTAGAGGTCAGTGCCCGTCGCGGCCGCCGAGCGGACGTACGAGTCGATCTCCGCGGGGGTCAGGTCGCGGGTGTCCCGGCCGCCGACGATGACCATCGGGTCGGAGCCCGGCGGCACCGTGCACTCGAACGTCACCCCGACCAGGTGCGCGCCGAGGCCCAGCGCGGAGACGATGTCCGTCGCGGCCGGCAGCAGCGAGACGATGCGCAGTGTCAGCCGACCTTCCACGTCGTCACGTCGGCGATCCGCTTGCCCGGGCCGATCAGCTGCTCCAGCGTCGTACGCAGCGTCGCCTCGTTGACCGTGCCGTCGGCCAGGACCACGCACTGTGCCTTCCAGAACGCGAAGTCCTGCCGGGCCTGGGCCCGCTGGAAGTCGCCGATGCCGGGCACGACCCCCTCCGTCGCCGCCTGGGCGATCAGCTGCGACGTCGGCTGCTTGAACGTGCCCATCGACGCCTTGCCGTCGGCGCCGTACGGCGCGATGAAGAAGCCCTCCGGGATCGCGAAGTCCGCGTCCGCCGCGGCCGACCAGCGCATCGCCCACGGCTCCTTGGGCGTCGCCAGCGGCACCGGCACCATCACCCCGCCCGGCGAGACGCACTCCCGCCAGTGGCCGCCGCTGATGAACTCCGGCAGCGGCGCGCGGTCGACGGCCGGCAGCGGCTTCGGGAACACCGGCAGCAGGGCGATCGCGACCAGCACCGGCACGAGCAGCCGGCCCGGCTGCCAGTCGACCTTGAGGGCCGCGTCGACCGCGACCGCGAGCACCGTCGCGATCAGCGGGATCAGCGCCAGCGCGAACCGCATCGGCAGCGCGCCGTCGACCACCGGCAGGCCGAGCAGCAGCTTGTACGGCCCCCAGATGTCGGTGCGCGTGCCGTTGACGACGAGCTCGGGGCCGAGCGACAGCGCCGCCATCACGACCGCCGCGATCGTGCAGGCCAGCACCAGCGGCCGGCGGATCAGCCAGGCCGCGCAGCCGATCGCCACGAGGATCAGCGGCCAGCCGAGGAACGTGTTGTATTCGGCCGGCCCGGTGCTCAGCCGGGCGTTCTCGTCGCGCCCGAACAGCGACAGCGGCGAGATGGTCTTGAAGCTGGCCAGGTCGGCCGAGAAGAAGTGCGGGCTGAAGACCCCGTTCGGCACGCTCTGCGGGCCCTTGAACTGGAACCACAACGGATAGGCCAGCACGACCACCGACAGGGCGACCGCGAGGCCCAGCCCGGCCGCCGCACCACCGAGGACGCGGCGGCTGAAGTCGGGCCGCGCACCCGCGTACACCAAAGTCATGATCACCAGGGTCAACGCGGTGAGGAACAGGACCTCCTCGCCGATGAACACCTGGATCGCGACCGTGAGCGCGAGGACCACGCTGAACACGACGATGCGGCGCCAGTTGCGCCGGCCGCCGCGGCCTTCGTTGACCGGGTCGGCGGGGTCTGCCGCGCGGACGATCCCGATGACGGCCCAGATCAGCACCGGCACGAGCCAGAGGGCCGTCATGTGCAGGTGGCTGTTGTTCTGGGAGATGATGCCGGGCGCGAACCCGCAGAACCCGCCGCCGATCGCCGCGGCCAACCGGTGCGTCTTCAGCACCCGCCGGAACAGCAGGTAGAACGCGACCGCGGTCAGCCCGAGCGTCAGCGTGGCCAGCACCGCGAACGTCACCGGCGCGCCGAACAGCAGCGTGACCGGCGAGAACAGCGTGCCGAGCGCGATCACGGTGGTGTTGGCCATCAGGTTGACGCCGTCCGGCGCGTTGAGCCGGTCGGTGAGCAGCGAGAAGTCGCCGTGCAGCACGCGCGCGTCGACGGCCAGGAACCACTCGTAGAGCGTCTGGTCCTCGGGGTTGAGCCCGAGGACCCGGCCGTTCGGCGACGGCCAGAGCCCGTGCATGACCCAGGCGGCCAGCAGCAGGAAGCCGAGGCAGATCGCCAGATCGGGCACGAGTGGCCGCAGCCGGTCGACCGACCGGCGCCCGACCCGCCCCGGCGCCGGGGGCGGGTCGTCCGGGTCGGCCTGCTGCGCGGCGCGGGCAGTGCTGGTCACGGGCTAGACCCTAGTATGCGAAGTGGCGGGACAGGTGCCGCCTCCACCGTAGCTGGGGGCAACCGGTTACCGTGACAGGCAGTTACGCTCACGAAGCGCCCGGGTGGTGGAACGGCAGACACGGCTGCCTTAAAAGCGGCTGCCGAAAGGCGTGCGGGTTCGAGTCCCGCTCCGGGCACCGGCCACTGAGGATCACACGATCAAGGCGTTCGGCGGCAGCCCCAGGCGGGTGCGGCCGGCCAGTTCGTAGTGCGTCGCCGCCATGTTGGCGTGCTGTGCCGCGGCCATGCCGTCCCGGAAGATCCGGCCGAGCCGGCTCGACCCGTACAGCGGATCCGAGCTGCCGGCCTCGTACATCGCCGTCAGCACGGTCCGCGCGGTCTCGGCCGCGTAGCTGATCGCACCGCGCAACTCGCCGCGCTGCGCATCCGTGGCCGGCACATCGGCCTCGGCCGCACCGTCGAGCCCCCGGGCGCACCCGAGCAGCAGCGCGCGGGCCGCGCCGACCTGCGCGGTGGCCCGGCCCAGCGCCGCCTGCAGGCGCGGTTGCTCGGCGAGCGGCACGCCGTCCATCCCGACCTTGCGCGCCGCCAGCGCCGCCACCTCGTCGACCGCCGCCCGCGCCATGCCGAGCAGCACCGCCGCACAACCCGGAAACACCAGATGCACCAGGGGTACGCGGTACGCCGCCCGGTCGATCCGCGGCGTCACGGACAGCGGCACCACCAGGTCGCCCGGCACCGCCAGGTCCTCGGCGACCACCGTGTTGCTGTTGGTCCCCCGCATCCCGACGACCTGCCAGGTGTCGCGCACCGTCACCGCGGACCGCGGCACCCAGACGATCCGGACATCCGGCCCGGCGGCGGTCATCCGGGGCTGGTCGCCGTCGAACACGATCGCGAGCAGCGCGGCCCAGTCGGCGGACTCGATGCCGCTCACGATCTTCCAGGCACCGGAGAGCCGGTAGTCGGCACCGTCCGCAACCAACCGGCCGGGCTGGCCGGAGTTGGCGATCAGCGCGTCGGCCCCGATCCGCGCGAAACCCGACTCGGGCAGGATGGCCGCGCTGAAGCCCCAGTTGAGGTTCCACACCACCCAGGCGACCGGGCCGTCGATCCGGCCGAGCTGCTCGTACACGTCCAGCACCGACGCGAGCGGCAGCTCGAAGCCGCCCACCTCGCGCGGCGCGTTGAGCCGGAACGCGCCGGCCGTGCGCAGCTCGTCGAGCAGGGCGGCGGGCATCCGCCGGCTCTCGTCGGCCTCGTCGCGGTACTTCTCGATCGCCGGCCGCACCAGTTCCGGAAGCTGGTCGGCGGTGAAGTGGTCAGACATCGTGTTCCCCCGTTGTGTCGTTCGTCCAGTGCCAGTTCTGCCGGGCGTACCGGACGCGCAGCCCAGCCCGCTCGAGGTTCGTCAGGGACGGGTTCGTCGTGCCCGCCGCGGGCTTGCCGGTCTCGGCGACCAGCCAGCGGCAGCCGGCCGCCCTTGCCGCCGAAGCGCGGACCGCGATCAGCGCCGACTGCGCACCCCGGTTGCGATGGGTGGGCAGGATCGCCGCGCCGTTGAGGACGCCGACCGGCCCGTGCACGAAGAGGTTCCCGGCCCCGACGAGATCCGCGCCGTCCCACACGCCGTAGGGCTGGAAGGCCGGGTTCGCCAACGCGGCCGTGATCATCCGGTCCAGCCCCTGCGTGGGCATTCCGAAGCCGCGGAGCAGCACCGAGGTCCACTCCGCGTGGTCTCGGGGCTCGACCGCGGCGACCCGCAACCCGGTGTGGGCGGTCGTGCGGACCTCCGCGGCCGGCGCCGCCAGCTTCACCCAGGGCGAGCCGGGCGCGAGGCCGTGCGCGGCCCGGATCTCGTCCCAGTCCGGTGGCAACGCCACCGGCGCGATCTGGATCGTCGCGCTCGGCGTGCCCTCGGCCCGGTAGAACCCGATGACCCGGTCCACCAGCTCGCGGGTGACCGGCTCCGTGAAGCCGAACCCGAGCGCCTTGCTCCAGTACCCGGCCGGGTCGTGCCGCACGGACAGCACGATCCCGCCCCCGATCCGAGCGGACCTGGCGCCGAGCGCGGGCGGCGCGTCGGCCTCGTACGCGAACATCGATTCCGCCTCGGCCCCCTCGACCAGGGCGGTCAACTGCATCGTCACGACACCAAGATGCGGGCCCGCCCGGAAAAGTTCGGGAGGCTCGACGTGGCGCCGGTCACGCCGCGAGTGCCAGCGCCCGCTCGGGTCGTGGGGTGTGGAAGAGCTGGCACCGCTGCACCCGGCCGTCCGCGACCTGGTGCACCCAGACCGCGCCCGGCGGGCAGTGCTCCGGGTCGTCCGGCGGGCTGACCAGGTCGAACTCCCAGATGCTGAGGTCGGGGCTGGCCACCACGTTCGTCACCGTGTGCCCGATCCCGGCGGTCAGGTCGCTGTCCATGCCGCGGATCAGGAACTCGTGGCCGCTGACCCGGCCGCGGTTGGGCCAGAGCGACTCGACGGTGGGCGCGAAGAACGCCGTCAGGGCCGTCCGGAACTCCCCGCGGTGCGCGGCGGCGAACGTCTCCTCCGCCTCGCGACGGCGCGTGCTGGTCAGCGCAGCCATGTCGGCGTGGGCCGTGTCCGCGGTCGCCAGCAGGGCGTCGCCGAGCCTGCGCCGGGCCTCGCTGAGCCGGCTGCGCACGGTGCCGACGGGCACGCCGCAGACGTCCGCGATGTCCTGGTAGGCGGTGACGCCGGTGAAGTGCCGGAGCATGATCACGAGTCGCTGTTCCGGGGTGAGCTGCGCGAGCGCGTGCCAGACCCAGTCCCGGGACGCCTGCCGGTCGAGCAGTTCGGCGGGATCCGGCTCGGTTGACGGCAGGGTCAGCGCGAGACCGTCGTCGAGCGACGCCTCGGCCGGGCCGCGCAGCCGCATCCGGCAGGCGTTGCGGACGACCGTCTTCAGCCACGGGCCGACGGCGGCCGGGTCACGCAGGTCACCGATGCGGCGCAGGGCGACGAGGGCGGCCTCCTGCACCACGTCCTCGGCGTCCGGACCAGGACCGAGGATGCTGTACGCCACCGCGAGCTGGGCGGGGCGGTGCCGGGTGAGCAACGAGCCGAGCGAGCTGACGTCGCCGGCCTGTGCCGCGCGTACGAGATCGGCTTCGGTGTCTGCCATTCGGACCAAGGTACGCGGGTAGCGGAGCCGGCCGAACGTGATTCTCCACTTGGCGGCGCCCAACCAGTACCCTTTGGGCACCTAATTCGTCCTCAGGAGGCGTGACTGTGAAGACGTCCAACCCGGTGCTGGCGGGGCTGGGCCGCGAGGCGGAGCGTTCCGCCACCGGCCAGTACGGCCAGCCGGGGTACGCACAGCCGTACCCCGCGGGCACGGGGGCCTACCCGGCCGCACCGCCCGCGGTACGACCGATGTCGATCGACGACGTCGTTGTCAAGACTGTTGCTCTCCTCGCGCTCGTCGGCGTCTCGGCCGCGGTCGCCTGGAACGTGGTTCCTGATTCGCTGCTCGGTCCGGTCTGGATCACCTCGGCCGTCGTCGGCCTGGTGCTCGGCCTGGTCATCTCGTTCATGCGGATGGCCAACCCGGCGCTGATCGTCACCTACGCGGTGATCGAGGGCGTCTTCGTCGGCCTGGTCAGCAAGTTCTACGAGAACATCGCCGGCTACTCGGGCATCGTCCTGCAGGCCGTGGTCGCCACCTTCGGCGTCTTCTTCCTGATGGCGATGCTCTACAAGGCCAAGGTCATCCGCGCGACGCCGCGGTTCATCAAGTTCATGGTCGCGGCCCTGGCCGGGGTGTTCGCGGTCATCATGATCAACCTGCTGCTCTCGCTGTTCGGCTTCAACACCGGGCTGCGCGACAACGGCGCGCTGGGCATCGGCTTCAGCCTGGTCTGCATCGTGATCGCGTCGCTCAGCTTCGTGCTCAGCTTCCACGAGGTCGAGGAAGGCGTCCGGATGGGCCTGCCCGCGCGCTACTCGTGGGTCGCCGCGTTCGGCATCCTGGTCAGCCTGATCTGGCTCTACCTCGAGGTGCTGCGCCTGCTGAGCTTCCTGCAAGGCGACGACTGACCGGAAAAGTGGAAAGCGCCCCCGACGTCGCGAGACGCGGGGGCGCTCCCATTTTCGGCCGCTATGGTCGAAGCCGGGGGTACGCCATGCAGAGTTCGAACCCGGTCCTCACCCACCTCGACGACACCGCCCGTACCGAGCGCCAGGTGCTCGGCCAGGCTCCGTACCAGCGCGCGATGACGGTCGACGACGTGGTCGTCCGCACCGTCGCCCTGATCGCGCTGACCACCGCGGTCGCCGCGGCGGCCTGGTTCACGATCCACGGCGGCGCGGCCCTGCGGTTCGGCATCATCGGCGGCTCGATCGGCGGGCTCGTGCTCGTCCTGGTGATCAGCTTCAAGCGGATCACCAACCCGGCAGTGATCAGTTTGTACGCGATCCTGCAGGGCGTCCTGCTCGGCGTGGCCAGCCGCGGCTTCGAGGAGCTCTATCCCGGCATCGTGATCCAGGCGGTGGTCGGCACGCTGGGGGTGTTCCTGGGCATGGGAATCCTCTACCGGGCCCGGATCATCCGCGCCACGCCCAGGTTCACCCGGTTCGTGATCGGCGCGCTGATCGGCGTGGTCGTGCTCGGCTTCGCCAACCTCATCGTCTTCTGGGTCAGCGGCCGCCAGGGCCTCGAGGTCTACACGCAGTCCGGCCAGGTCGGCTGGATCCCGTACGTGTTCGCCGTCATCTGCATCGGCGTCGGCGCGCTGACCTTCATCCTCGACTTCGCCGCGGTCGAGCAGGGCGTCCGCTACGGCCTGCCGCGCCGCTACGCCTGGTACTGCGCCTTCGGCATGCTCGTCGGCCTGATCTTCCTCTACTGGCAGATCCTCCGCCTGCTCAGCTACATCCGGCGCTAGTGTCTGGTCCGTGACGGATCAGGATGATCTCGGGCGGATCGTCGACCTGCTGACCCGGCAGGTCTCCCACTGGCAGGCGCCGCGCTGGTCGGCACCGGCGGCCGACGGCGAGGGCACCCGGGGCGACGCGGTCCACCGGCTGGTCCAGCGGCTCGCGGACCTGGCCGCCGACGTGGAGGGCCGGGTCCGCCAGGAGGTGCCGCGCCTCGACAACGACGCATCGCTGCCCGACCAGCTCCGGGTGGTCGCCGCGGACCTCGTCGCCGCCGACCCGCCACCGGAGGTCCTGGTCGCCGCGGCCGGCGACGTGGCCGCGGTCCGCGCCGTCCTCTAGCCCCGGGCGGGCGACACTACTGCGTTCTTGACACTACCTCGCAGTGCGAAGTAGCTTCTCCACCGTGGACACCACCCAGTTGCTCAAGGGGGTGCTCGACCTCGCGGTGCTGGCCGTGCTCAAGGACGAGGACGGTTACGGCTACGACATCCTGCGCCGGCTGCGCACGGCTGGGCTCGAAGAGGTCGGCGACGCCTCCGTCTACGGCACCCTGCGCCGGCTCTTCCAGGCCGGGCTCCTGACCACCTACGTTGTGCCGAGCGAGGAGGGGCCGCACCGCAAGTACTACGGCCTCAACGCCGCCGGCCGCGACCAGCTCCAGCGCGCGGGCAAGACCTGGCGCACCTTCGCCTCCACGATGGACGGCCTGCTCGACGAACGGGGGGTGGCGGCATGAGCGAGCGAAGCGAGCGCAGTCGACTCAGCCGTCCGCGTTCATGCTCCGCCGACCGAAGGGAGGTGGCGGCATGAACGTCACTAATGAGCAGGAGGAATATCTCGAGGCGGTGCGGCGGGCGCTGGCGGATCTCGACCCGACGAGCCGCGGCGAGCTCCTCGAGGACCTGCCCGAGCACCTCGCGGAGGTCGCCGCCGAGGGTGAGGGCACGCTGGTCGAGCGGCTCGGGCCACCGGAGGCGTACGCGGCAGAACTGCGCACCGCCGCCGGGGTCGGCGTGGCGACGGCCAAGTGGTCCGGCCGCTTCGACGACCGGGTCGCTGCCGGTTTCCGCAGCGTTCGGGGGTCGCTCGGCGTCGCGGACCGCAAGGTCGGGCCGGTCATCGGCTACAGCCGCTTCAGCGAGTTCCTCCGCCTGCTGCGGCCCGCCTGGTGGCTCCTGCGGGGCTACCTGGTCGCCATGGCCATCACCGTGCTGGCGGGCAACTCCCAGCCGGGCCTGCTGCCCCGGCTCGGTGGCAGCACGCTGGCCGCCACGCTGCTGCTCGCGGTCTGCCTGCTGGCCTCGATCTGGCTCGGCCGGCGGGAGCCCAAGCTGCCACCGCTGGCCCGGTCCGGCCTGGCGCTCGGCGGCGTCTTCCTGGTCCTGTTCGGGATGGTCGGCTTCGACAAGGCCGACAACTACGGCGGCGGCTTCTCCGACCAGCCCCAGACCATCTCGAACAACCCGTACGAGTTCGTCCAGGACATCTACGCGTACGACGAGAACGGCAAGCCGCTGACCAACGTCTACCTGTTCGACCAGGACGGCAACCCGATCCGGATCGGCGACCCGTACCGCTGCCAGGAGTCCTACGAGTTCTACGAGCGCGCGGTCCCCGACGTGGCCGTCGGCTACCCGTACTGCCCGAACCAGCAGCCCTACCAGGTCGCTCCCCGACCGGGGCAGGTGCGCCCACCGGACGGTCAGCTCGGCGGGCCGGAACCCACCGATTCGGCGCCGCAACCGACCACCACGCCCGAACCGACCACCACACCCGGGCCGACGACCACACCCACGCCAACCCCGACCGCGACCAACTGATCATCATATCGAACGTCATCGAGGGCGACGCGGCGTGCACCGAGCGCGAAAAAGCGAGGTGTATGCCACGTCGCCGTCGTCTTTCGTTCCCCCGTACGGCATGGCAAGGTTTTGGAACCGCTACCCGCGGACCGCGCAGCAAACGGCAGCCGACGATGTCTGACCCGACAGGAGGACGGCCCATGGGTACGAAGGTCAGTTACCCGAGCCTCGGGGGCGCCACGGACGGCTACCTCGCCGTGCCGGACGGTGCCGGCCCCGGCGCGCCGGGGGTGATCGTGCTGCACGAGTGGTGGGGGCTGGTCCCGCACATCACCGCGATCGCCGACCGCTTCGCCGACGCCGGGTTCGTCGCCCTCGCCCCCGACCTCTACCGGGGCGAGTCGACCGGCGACCGCGAGACGGCCGGCCGGCTCAAGGAGACGCTGCCCGTCGACCGGGCCGCCGCCGACATCGCCGGTGCCGCCGACTTCCTCGCCGCGCACCCGGCCGTCACGGGCGAGATCGGCGCGGTCGGCTTCAGCATCGGCGGGAGCCTCGCGCTCTGGGCGCCGACGCTGTCGGAACGTGTCATCGCCGGAGTCGGCTTCTACCCGTCGATCCCGTGGTCCCGGCTGCGGCCCGACTGGTCCGGCTACGCCGGCAAGCACGCCGTCATCCACTGCAGCGAGGAAGACGGCACCTCGACCGCGGCCGAGGTCGCGGCGGCCGCGGAGGCGATCCGTTCGGCCGGCGGCACGGTCAAGCTCTACGACTACCCCGGCAGCCGGCACTCGTTCTTCAACGACGACCGCCCGGAGAGCTACGACCGGGTCGACGCGGTGACGTCATGGGCGCGCACCATCGAGACGGTGCGGCGACTCGCGCCGACGGTGGTGTAAGAACAACCCACCTCTGGTGGTATAGGAACAGATCGTGGTGGTTCGTCTTCCTGCAGAGGTCCTCGCGCGCGCGTCCAGCTCGGCCGACCTGGCCGCGCTGGACGCCGGCATCGTCGACTGTTTCGCCTGCCCGCGCCTGGTCGCCTGGCGCGAGGAGGTGGCCGCGACGAAGCGGGCGGCCTTCCGCGACCAGGTCTACTGGGGACGGCCGGTGCCCGGGTTCGGCCCCGCCGACGCGCGGATCGCGATCCTCGGCCTCGCGCCCGCCGCGCACGGCGGCAACCGCACCGGCCGGATCTTCACCGGCGACCGCTCCGGTGACGTGCTGTTCGCCGCGCTGCACCGGGCGGGCCTGGCCAACCAGCCGACCAGCGTCGCCGCCGACGACGGGCTCGCCCTGCACGATCTTCGGATCTTCGCCTCGGTGCGGTGCGCGCCGCCCGACAACAAGCCCACGCCGATCGAGCGCGACACCTGCGCGCCCTGGCTCTGGCGGGAGCTCGAGCTGATAAAACCGACAGTGCGTGTCGTGGTCGCGCTTGGTGCGTTCGCCTGGGCCGCGTGGTGGCCGGCCATGAGCAGGGTGTACGGCGGCACGCCGCCCAGTCCGCGCCCGGCGTTCGGTCATGGGGCACACTGGACGAGCCCGGACGGTGGATACCCTCACCTGCTCGGGTGCTACCACGTCAGCCAGCAGAACACCTTCACCGGCCGGCTGACACCCACGATGCTCGACGAGGTCTTCGCTCGGGCGAAGGAGCTGGCCAGGGGGGCTTAGGCATGGATTTCGCATCCCTGCGCCGCTGGTGGCCGCTCGCGCTCGTGGTCGGCCTGCTCGGCCTCGCCGCGCTGGCCGCCGGCCACTCGTCGCTGCAGATCGGCGAGGTCGACGCACGCCCCGCCGCGACCCCGGCCGCCGGCGCGCAGGAAGACTTCAGCACCCCGATCGCGCCGACGTTCCCGCCCACGCCCGACGAGGTCGCCGCCGCCGAGCCGCGGGAGCTGCCGAGCTGGCTGGCGCCCGTGGCCGCCGTGCTCTGCGCCGCGGTCGTGCTTGTCGTGGTCGTGCTCGTCGTGTGGATCCTGGTCCGCGACGGCCTGCGCCGGTTGCGCCGCCGCCCGGTCCGCTACGGCGAGGAGCCGACCCTTGCACCCAACGCCGACCAGGTGGTCGCCGCGCTCGACGCCGGCCTGACCGACCTGTCCGACACCGACAGCGACCCGCGCCGGGCGGTGATCGCCTGCTGGCTGCGGCTCGAGCAGGCGGCCGCGGCGGCCGGCACGCCACGGCAGGTCGGCGACAGCCCCACCGACCTCGTCTACCGGCTGCTGCACGCGCACCAGATCAGTGCCGACGTGCTGGCCGCGCTGGCCGACGTCTACCGCGAGGCCCGCTACGCCACGCACACGGTCGACGAGCGGATGCGCACCCAGGCCCGCTCGGCCCTGCAGCGGATCCGCACCGAGCTGACCAGCACCGAGGTGCCCGCATGAGTCGCCCGGCGAGCGCGGACTACGACGACGACCTTGAGGACCGGGTCGACGACCAGACGCTGATCGACGACCTCTTCACGTTCGAGGAGGACGACGAGCCGGCCGAGCGCGCCCAGCGCACGAGCACCGGTGCGCGGTGGTGGATCAAGGCCGCGCTGGCCGGCGCCGCGCTCGCCGCGGTCGTCGTGTCCGGCGCGCGCGTCTTCGGCTACTCGGTGCCGATCCCGGCCGTGGTCGGCGTGATCGTCGCGCTGATCGGCCTGCGCCGGGTGACCAGCCTCCTGCGCCCGCCCCAGCTGACCCGCAACCGCCGCCGCTCGCCGGCCTCGGTCGAGGACGGGTCGTACGACTTCACCGACCGTGACGCGCTGCGCACCGTGGTCGGCCGCTGGGAGCGCCTGCTGCAGCGGGCCGGGAGCGACAACGGCTCCGCCCGCGCGGTGCAGCGCACGCTGGCCGAGATCGCCGACGAGCGGCTGCGCCAGCGGCACGGCCTGACCCGCGCGGGCGACCCCGACCGCGCCCGCGCCCTGCTCGGCGAGCAGCTCTGGGCCTTCCTGGCCACACCGCCCACCCGCAACCTGGCGCCCCGCGACGCGGCGGCGTACATCCAGTCATTGGAGAGGCTATGAAGGACCTGGTCCCCGTCCCCGTCTACGAGGTCGGCCGGATGGCCCGGGCGGTGCTCGACTCGGTGGGCAGCGTGGTGGTCGGCAAGCGTGACGCGCTCGAGCTGGTGCTGGCGGGCATCCTGGCCGGCGGGCACGTGCTGCTCGAAGACCTGCCGGGTCTCGGCAAGACGCTGACCGCGCGGTCCTTCGCCCAGGCCCTCGGGCTCGACTTCCGCCGGCTGCAGTTCACCCCCGACCTGCTGCCCGCCGACGTGACCGGTTCGTTCCTCTACGACCAGCGGCGCGCCGACTTCAGTTTCCGGGCCGGCCCGGTCTTCACCAACCTGCTGCTCGCCGACGAGATCAACCGGACGCCGCCGAAGACCCAGGCCGCGCTGCTCGAGGCCATGCAGGAGAAGCAGGTCTCGGTCGAGGGCGTGACCTACCGGCTCGACCCGCCGTTCCACGTGCTCGCGACCGCCAACCCGATCGAGTACGAGGGCACCTACCCGCTGCCCGAGGCGCAGCTCGACCGGTTCCTGCTGCGGGTCTCGTTCGGCTACCCGACCCGCGACGAGGAGTGGGACGTGCTGCAGCGCCGCATGTCCCGCCGGCAGGAGGAGGCCGAGCTGCAGCCCGTGGTCGACGCCGGCACGCTGCGCGGCATGCAGGCCGCGATCGAGGACGTCGCCGTCGAGGACTCGATCGGCCGCTACATCGTCGACCTGACCGCGGCCACCCGCGAGCACGCGTCGGTGCTGGTGGGCGCGTCGCCGCGGGGCTCGCTGGCGCTGCTGCTGCTGGCCCGGGCCAAAGCGGTCCTCGCCGGCCGCGACTATGTGGTGCCCGAGGACGTCAAGGACGTCGCGGTGCCCGCGCTGTCCCACCGGATCACGCTGCGGCCGGAGATGTGGCTGCGCCGGGTCGACCCGTCGTTCGTGGTCTCCGAGGTGCTGGCGCAGACCCCGGCGCCGGCCAGCGGCGCGCTGCCGAGCTACAACGCGATGACGGACACGAACGCGGGCGTCCGCCTCGCCGAGGTCCCCGCACCCTCCCGCCACGCTTCGCAATGAGCCTTCTGGACGTGCGGCCGGCGGTGCCCGAGGAGGCGGTGCCGGCTCCGGTCGAGGAACAGACCGAGCCGCAGTGGGTGCCGACCCGCGCGCTCGGGCGGGCGGTGCTGCTCACCGGCCTGCTGCTGATCGCCGGCGTGCTGCTCGGCCGGGTCGACCTGGTCGTGCTCGCGGCGCCGTTCGCGATCGGCACCGCGTTCGCCCTGCGCCGCCGCCCCATCGCGGTGCCGAAGGTCCGGCTCGGCACCGACGACAACCACCACGTGGAGGGGGCCGCGCTCACCGCCGGCGTGCAGGTGGTCAACCGCGACGCCGTCGGGTACGACCTCGTGGTCGTGCGTACCCTCGTCTCGCCCTGGCTCGCCGTCAAGGAGGCCGACCGGCCGCACGTCGTGACGATCGCCCGCGGCGGCTCGAAGGAGATCGAGCTCGACGGCGAGGCGCGGCGCTGGGGCCGGCACCCGCTCGGCCCGGCGTCGGCGCGGGTGACCGCGTGCGACGGCCTGATCGCCGGCCGACCCGTGGTCAGCAGCGCGCGCAACGTGCGGGTCTACCCGATGACCGAGCCGTTCGACGCCGACGAGGCCATGCCGCGCGCCGCCGGCCTGGTCGGCGGTCACCGCTCCCGGCGGCCGGGCGAGGGCGGCGAGCTGGCCGGCGTACGGATCTTCGGCCCGGGCGACCGGCTGCGCCGGATCGACTGGCGGGTCTCGCTGCGGACCGAGCGGCTGCACGTCGCCGCGACGCTCTCCGACCGTGACGCCGAGGTCGTGCTGCTGCTCGACGTGCTCAACGAGGCGGGGCGGTCCGGCGGGGTCAAGGGCTCCGCGTCCGTGATCGACACGACGGTCCGCTCGGCGGCCGCGATCGCCGAGCACTACCTGCACCGCGGCGACCGGGTCTCGCTGCTCGAGTACGGCCCGGTCGCGCGCCGCCTGCGCCCCGCGACCGGCCGCCGGCAGTACCTCACGGTGCTGGAGTGGCTGCTGGACGTGAAGGTCTACCCCGCGGAGTTCCAGCCGTACGACACGGTCTTCGGCTCGCAGGTGCTCTCGCACAACGCGCTGGTCGTGGTGCTCACCCCGCTGATCGACAACCGCTCGGCCGAGATGCTGGCCCGGCTCGCCCGCTCCGGCCGCTACGTCGTCGCGGTGGACACGCTGCCCGCCAAGGCCGCCCCGCCCGCCCGCGGGCCGTGGACCGAGGTCGCGCACGGCACCTGGCGGCTCGAACGCGACAACATGATCGGCCAGCTCCGCGAGCACGGCGTGCCCGTGGTCGCCTGGGCCGGCGCCGGCAGCCTCGACACGGTGCTGCGGGACGTGGCTCGGCTGGCCTCCGCGCCGAAGGCGGTGGGCCGATGATCGGCGCGATGATGGGCTCGTTCCGCCGGCTGCACACCAAGGTCACCCGGGCCACCCTGATCCCCCTGCTGGTCCGCGTGGCGATCTTCGCCGCCTTCCTGGCCGCGATGGGGTTCGCGTTCCCGCCGCCGCTGTTCTTCGGGCGTACCGTGGCCGCTCTGGTCGTCGTCGCGGCGATCCCGGCGCTGGCACCACGCGGAGCGGCCACCACGCTGCTCATCGTGGCGATCGTGGTCGGCTGGGTGGTCGTGACCGCGGAGTCGGTCGAGGGGATCCAGCTCTGGCGGCTGCTCGGCCTGGCCACGACGCTCTATCTGGCGCACACGCTGGCCGCCCTGGCGGCGGTGCTGCCAAGCGACTCGATGGTCGCCACCGAGGTGCTCGTCCGCTGGGTGGCCCGGGCGGCGGCGGTGGTCCTCGCGGCGGCCGTCTGCGGCGTGCTGCTGGTCTCGATCGCCGGGATCGGCGACGACGAGGCGCTCACCGTGGCCGCCCTGGGAGGTTTGGTGGTCGCCGTCACGGTCGCGGCACTGCTGGGCTGGCTGGTCAAGCGACGCGCCGGATAGTCATGGAGGTCACATGGTTGTCCTCCATCACAAATCGCCCTTCTGAGTGCGCATTCCGGCGCTGAGAAGGGGATCGTTGACGTCGTGAGACCTCAACGGATTCTTGTGGTCGGTGCCGGGCACGTCGGGCTCTACGCGGCCCTGCGCATGCAGAAGAAGCTGCGCTCCCGTGAGGCCGAGGTGATCGTCGTCGATCCCCAGCCGCACATGACCTACCAGCCGTTCCTGCCGGAGGCCTCGGCGGGCAACATCTCGCCGCGGCACTCCGTGGTGCCGCTGCGCACGGAGCTGCGCCACTGCACCGTCGTCGCGGGGACGGTCACGGACGTCTCCCACGACCGCAAGGTCGCCATGGTGCAGCCCATCGTCGGGCCGCCGCGCGAGATCGAGTACGACCACATCATCGTGGCGCCGGGCTCGGTCTCCCGCACGCTGCCGATCCCGGGCCTGCGCGAGCACGGCATCGGCTTCAAGACCATCGGCGAGGCCATCTTCCTGCGCAACCACGTGCTCGACCAGCTCGACGTCGCGGCCGCGACCACCGATCCGGCGGTACGCAAGCGCGCGCTGACGTTCGTCTTCGTCGGCGGCGGCTACGCCGGCATCGAGGCGCTGGCCGAGATGGAGGACATGGCGCACGACGCCGTGCGGCGCTACTACCCCGAGCTGTCCACGGACGAGATGCACTGGGTGCTGGTCGAGGCGACCAACCGGATCCTGCCCGAGGTGGACCGCGACATGGGCGCGTACACCGTGCAGGTCCTGCTCAAGCGCAAGCTCGACATCCGCCTCGGCACCCGGCTGGAGTCGTGCGTCGACGGGGTCGTCAAGCTCTCCGACGGCGACAGCTTCCCGGCCGACACGATCGTCTGGACCGCGGGCGTCAAGCCGTCGCCGATGCTCGACTTCGTCGACCTCCCGCGCGACCAGCGCGGCCGCCTGACCACGAACGCGAGCCTGCAGGTCGTCGACGGCGACAAGGTCGTCGAGGGCGCGTGGAGCGCCGGCGACTGCGCCGCGGTGCCCGACCTGACCGGCCCGCCCGGCGCGATGTGCTCGCCGAGCGCGCAGCACGCGGTGCGGCAGGCGACCCGGCTCGCCGACAACATCCGCGCGGTGATCCGGGGCCGCGAGCCGGTCGACTACAAGCACAAGCACGTCGGCAGCGTGGCCAGCCTGGGCCTGCACAAGGGCGTGGCGCAGGTCTACGGCTTCAAGCTCACGGGCCCGCTCGCGTGGCTGATGCACCGGGCGTACCACCTGAGCCGGATCCCGTCCTTCAACCGCAAGGTCCGGGTCATGATCGACTGGGTGCTGGCGTTCTTCCTGCGCCGCGAGGTGGTCTCCCTGGGCCAGCTGCACGCGCCGAAGGACGAGTTCACCGACGTCACGCCGCACATCGACCCACCGCCGACGGTGCCGTTGCCACCAACACCCGCACGGGAGCCGGTGGCAGCCGGTCGCAGATGAGCAAGGGGCGCCCTCCTATCGGGGGGCGCCCCTTTTCGCGTCGAAGGTGACGCCGGTCAGGCGCTCGGACTCCGCCCAGAGCCGCTCTTGGACCTCCAGGTCGCGGCTCTTCGGGTGCGGTCGTGCCGGCACGGCCCGGGTCCCGGTGAACTCGCGCCAGCCGCTCGGACCGAAGTAGTCGGTCGCGCCCGGGTCCGTGGCGGCCCGCAGGGTCGGCAGGGCGGCTCGGTCCTCGTCCTGGATGAGCCAGGAGAACAGCCACCGCGTACGCCGGCTGACGACGAACCGGAAATGCCAGGGGCTGTGCCGCATGAGCTCCGTACGAGCGGCGCCAGGGTGTGCGGCCAGCGACCTTGTCGTGGTTCCTCGGAGCCGACGGTCGAGGGCGAAGGCGAAGAGCAGGTTCGCCAACTTCGACTGGTTGTACGCGGTGAGCGGCTCGTACCGCCTCCGCGAGTGCAGGTCGGCGAAGTCGATCACCCCCCGCCGATGCCCGACGCTGCTGACGGTGACGACGCGGGACCCTTCGGTCTCGATCAGGCGGTCGAGCAGGAGCCCGGTGAGCGCGAAGTGCCCGAGGTGGTTTACGCCGATCTGCAGCTCGAACCCATCCTCGGTGATCGTGTAGGGCGGAACCATCACACCAGCGTTGTTGATCAACAGATCGAGCCGATCGAACCGGTCCCGAAATCGCTCAGCCGCGGCCCGGACAGACCTGAGCGACGCGAGGTCGATATGCAGCGGCACGACCTCGCCCATGGTCGTGGCCTCGCCTTCGTTTAGGCGTGTCCGGGCGTCGCGGCCGCGCCGGGTAGTCGTGGCCAGGTACTGGCCGTGGCTGAGGGATGCCCGGGCATCGCGGCCGCGCCGGGTCGCCGAGGCCAGGTCCTCGCGTTCGTTGAGGGTTGTCCGGGCATCGCGGCCGCGCCAGACCGGGTCCGGCTTGGTTTTGTCTCGGTGCTGCCTTGCCGCGCCCGACATCCGGATGGCCGCGGCCGTGCGTTCGGCCTTGGCGAGGTCGCGGCAGGCGAGGACCACGGTCGTGCCGTGGGCGGCGAGTGCCTCGGCGGTCGCTCGGCCGATGCCGGTGTTCGCCCCTGTGACCAGGGCGACCCGGCCGTGAAGATCGCCGATGTCGTGGATCGTCCAACTCATGGCTCTCTCCCTACAATCGGGATGGACATCCCGTCTATGACGACGAATATACGGGATGGCTATCCCGTTTAGGAAGGGAGCGGACCCGCGTGCGTGCCGACGGTGTGCGAAACCAGCGCAAGGTCCTCGACGCGGCGATGACGGCCTTCGCCACGGACGGCCTGTCAGTCCCGGTGGCCGAGATCGCCCGCCGCGCCGGCGTCGGGACGGGCACGGTGAGCCGCCACTTCCCGACGAAGGAGTCGCTCTACGCGGCGATCGTGTCGACCCGGGTGGAGGAGATCGTCGCCAAGGCCGGCGAACTGGCGGCAACGCGCCCGCCGGGTGAGGCGTTCTTCGCCTTCCTGAGCTACATGGTCGACCAGGCGGCCGAGAACCGCGGCCTGGCCCAGGCCCTGGCCGGCGCGGGCTTCGACATCGAGGCGGCGGCCGAGAGCGGCGGCCACGACCTGGCCGGCGTGGAGGCGGGCCTGCTCACCCGCGCCCAGTCAGCGGGCGCGGTCCGCCCGGACGTTACCAACGCGGACGTCAAGGCCCTGATCGTCGGCTGCATAGCCCGCGAGCAACCAGCCACGGACCCGATCGCCCGCCGCCGCATGGTCGAAATCGTCAGCGCGGGCCTGCGAGCCTGACCACGGCGAGGACCCGATCGGCCGCCGCATTGGTCGGCGTCAACGCCGCCTACGGTCTGACCGCGACGCCACTCACCGCAACCACACGAATCCGGACCGGATCGCCGACGCGGCACGCCGACAACAACGCCGCCCTACGGGCCCGACCACGACGCCACACACCGCGATCATGCGGCCCGGACCCGCGGCATGGTCAGACCAAGCTGTAGGCGATCCCGTCCAGGATGTCGTGTTCTGAGGCGACCACCGACGCCATGCCGGCGCGTTCCATGACGACGCGCAAAACCAGGGCGCCCGCGCCGATCACGTCGGCCCGCCCCGGGTGCATGATCGGGTTTTGCAGTCGCTCCGCCGGCGTCTGCGCCAGCAGGTCCGCCGTCACCTTGGCCACGTCGTCGTAGGAGACGCGGGCGTGGTGGATGCGCGCCGGGTCGTACGCCGGCAGGTCCAAAGCGATCCCCACCACCGTCGTCACCGAACCCGCCAAGCCCACCAGCGTCGCCGCGTCGCGGCCCGGGACCGCGGCCAGCGCTCGGTCGACCGCCGACGCGATGTCCGCCTCCGCCGCCGCCACCTCGGACGCCGTCGGTGGGGTGCTGTGCAGGTGCCGCTCCGTCATCCGGACGCAGCCGATGTCGACCGAGATCGCCGCGTCCGGGCCGGCGGTCGACGAGCCCGTCACGAACTCCGTCGACCCGCCGCCGATGTCGACGATGAGGTACGGCGACGGCGCCACCAGGCCGCGGACCGCGCCGGTGTACGACAGCCGCGCCTCCTCGTCGCCCGTCACGACCTCCGGCGCCACGCCCAGCGTCGTCAGCACCATGTCCGTGAAGTCCGAGGCGTTCGCCGCGTCGCGGGACGCCGACGTCGCGCACATCCGCACCCGGGACGCGCCCAGCGCCCGGATCTGCGCCGTGTAGTCCGCCAGCGCCGTGCGGGTCCGTTCGATCGCCTCCGAGGCCAGCCGCCCCGTCTGGTCGACGCCCTGGCCGAGCCGGACGATCTCCATCCGGCGGGTCACGTCGACAAGGCGGCCGTCGGGGCCGATGTCGGCCACCAGCAGGCGGATGGAGTTGGTCCCACAGTCGATGGCAGCTACCCGGGTCACAAGGTCGACCCTACGAGAGGTGCAACAGCATCCGCGTGTTGCCCAGGGTGTTGGGTTTCACGCGTTCCAGGTCGAGAAACTCGGCAACACCTTCGTCGTACGAGCGCAGGAGCTGCTCGTACACCGCGGGTGGCACGGGGGCGCCATCGATGGGACGGAACCCGAACCGCCCGAAGAACTCCGTCTCGAACGTGAGCACGAACACGCGCCCGACGCCGACCTCGCGCGCGGCGGCCAGGAGGGCGGTCACCAGCTCGTAGCCGATCTTGCGGCCCTGGTGTGCCGAGTCGACCGCGACCGTGCGGATCTCCGCCAGGTCCTCCCACATGACGTGCAGCGCGCCGCAGCCGACGACCGTCGAGCCGTCGACCGCGACCCAGAACTCCAGCACGTCCTCGTACAGCGTCACCGTGGCCTTGCTGAGCAGCCGGCCGCCGGCGCTGAAGTTGTCGATCAACCGACGGATGGCCCTGACGTCCCCGGTGCGGGCCCGCCGGATGACGATCTCGGACATCAGTCCGCGACCTCCACACAGGGGCCGCCGTCCCACCACGAGCCGATCTCGGCCAGCGCCTCGTCGCCGAACGGGTTGACGCCCGGGCCGACCGCGAGGGCGTGCGCGACCAGCACGTGCAGGCACTTCACCCGGCCGGGCATGCCGCCCGCCGAGATGCCCTCGATCTCCTCGACGTGCGCGACCGACTCGCGGCGCGCCAGGTAGTCCTCGTGCGCGGCCCGGTACCTCGCGGCCAGCGCCGGGTCCTCGGCGAGCCGGGCGGCCATCTCCTTCATCAGCCCCGCCGACTCGAGCCGGCTGCACGCCGCCGTCGCCCGGGGGCAGGTCAGGTAGAACAGCGTCGGGAACGGGGTGCCGTCGGCGAGCCGCGGTGTCGTCTCCACGACGTCCGGCAGCCCGCACGGGCAGCGGTGCGCGACGTTGCGGATGGCCCTGGGCGGGCGCCCGAGCTGGGCCGCAACGGCTGCCCGATCGCGCGTGGAAGCCTCCTCGCGCACGGGTGGAGGGATCATCCGGCACTCTCCGCATTCGCCGCCTCGACGCTCGACCAGAGCGTGTCGTACCAGGGATCGGGCTCCGGTGGCGTCGCGCCCGGCGGCGGCAGGCCCGCGTCGCGGGCGGCGCCGT
Source organism: Asanoa sp. NPDC050611 (assembly GCF_040654855.1). NCBI lineage: Bacteria > Bacillati > Actinomycetota > Actinomycetes > Micromonosporales > Micromonosporaceae > Asanoa > Asanoa sp. NPDC050611. The sequence goes on along the minus strand of NZ_JBFAIU010000026.1, from coordinate 15,220 downwards.
CCGGGTCGGAGAGCAGGATCAACAGCTCTTCGCCGGGGAGGACCATGAAGAAGCGGCTCCTCGCCTGGGTCTTGATGTAGTTCGGGTCTTTCCAGAGCGCGGCCTGGTCCTGCAGCTGCTTGATCTTCTCGCGCTGAGCGGCCTGCGCCGACTCCATCTCCGCGATGTCGGACTGCTGGTTGAGATAAACCCGGATCGGATAGGTATACGCCAGTGCGAGCGCGATCAGCACCGCGACGAGCACGGTGGCCCGGCCGGTGAGCCGGCGCGGCTGTGGAGCCGCCGTGCGTCGGGCCGTGCCCGCGGCGGCGCCGGTGCTGGTCCGGCGGGCGGCGGCCGGCCGGGTGGCCTTGCGTGGTGTGTTCGCCGTGCGTGCGGTGCCGACGGCGGTCGGCTCCCGCGGGGTGGACCGTGCGGTCCCACGCACCGACGAACCTCGGGCGGCACTGCCGCTCGGGCGGCGGGAGGGCCCCTGACCGCTCGGCATGCGGCGCTGCGTCACAACCCGACACCCCCTCCCCCGAGGTCCCGGCGCGCCGGGGCCTCCGCGGAGGCCCCGGACGCACGCGGGGTCAGCTAGCCGAACGGTACCTCGGGAACGCGCCGGCACCCGCGTAGCGCGCCGCGTCCGCGAGTTCCTCTTCGATCCGGAGGAGCTGGTTGTACTTGGCGACCCGGTCGGACCGGGCCGGCGCGCCGGTCTTGATCTGGCCGGAGCCGACCGCGACGGCCAGGTCGGCGATCGTGGTGTCCTCGGTCTCGCCGGAGCGGTGGCTCATCATCGTCGAGAAGCCGGCCCGGTGGGCCAGGTCGACCGCGTCGAACGTCTCGGTGAGCGAGCCGATCTGGTTGACCTTCACCAGCACCGCGTTGGCGGCGCGCTCGGCGATGCCGCGGGCGATCCGCTGCGGGTTGGTGACGAACAGGTCGTCGCCGACGATCTGCACCCGGTCACCGACGCGGCCGGTGAACCCGGCCCAGCCGGACCAGTCGTCCTCGGCCAGCGGGTCCTCGATCGACACGATCGGGTAGTCCGCGACGAGCTTCTCGTAGTAGGCGCTCATCTCGTCGGAGCTGCGCTTCTCGCCCTCGAACGTGTAGACGCCGTCGGCGAAGAACTCGGTCGCCGCGACGTCGAGCGCGAGCACGATGTCGGTGCCCAGCCGGTAGCCGGCCTTCTCGACCGCCTCGGCGATCAGGTCCAGCGCGGCGGCGTTGGTCGGCAGGTTCGGCGCGAAGCCGCCCTCGTCGCCCAGGCCGGTGGACAGGCCCTTGGCCTTGAGGACGGACTTGAGCGCGTGGTAGACCTCGGCGCCCGAGCGGACGGCCTCGCGGAAGGTCGGCGCGCCGATCGGCGCGATCATGAACTCCTGCACGTCGACGTTGGAGTCGGCGTGTGCGCCGCCGTTGAGGATGTTCATCATCGGCACCGGCAGCAGGTGCGCGTTGGGCCCGCCCAGGTAGCGGAACAGGCTCAGCTCCGCGGCGCCGGCGGCGGCCTTGGCGACGGCCAGCGACACGCCGAGGATGGCGTTCGCGCCGAGCTGCGACTTGTCCGGGGTGCCGTCGATGTCGAGCATCTTCTGGTCGATCAGCCGCTGCTCGCTGGCCTCGAACCCGATGAGCTGGTCGACGATCCGGTCCTCGATGTTGGCGACGGCCTTCTCGACGCCCTTGCCGTTGTAGCGCTGCTTGTCGCCGTCGCGCAGTTCGAGTGCCTCGAACGCCCCCGTCGACGCACCCGACGGCACCGCGGCCCGCGCGATCGTGCCGTCGTCGAGCCCGACCTCGACCTCGACGGTGGGGTTGCCGCGCGAGTCCAGGATCTCCCGAGCGACGATTCCCTCAATGGTGGCCACTGTTCCGACTCCCTGCCGTGTGTTGATGTCGTGGTTCGCGGCCGCGACGCTGCGTCCCCGTGTAAGCGTCGCCGCTGCGACGCTGAGTCCCTTAGGAGCCTAACGGGCGCTACCGTGGGGGCCGTGAGCCGGTTCGTGCCCGACGGGGTGGGCGTGGCGCCGCCCAGCCCCGATGACCACTGCGTGCTCGTCGCCGGTCGCCGCCTGTTGGCGCCGTTCCCGCGTCGCGCCGACCTCGACGATCTCCCTGCCGGCGTCGCCTGGGTGCCGCTCGGCGCGCTCGACGGCGTACGCGTCTGGGCGGCCGGACTGCCCGAGAAGATCGACTCACTCGGCCGGTGGCGGGCCTGGCCGTCGCTGGCCGCGACGCTCGACGAGCCGCTGGCCGCGTTGGCCGGCCGGGCACTACAGATCGTGACGTGGCGGCGGAGCCACCGGTTCTGCGGGGCCTGCGCGACTGAACTGGCCGACGTACCCAATGAGCATGCTCGTAGGTGTCCGGGTTGTGACTTGTATGTCCCGATGCAGCTCTCCCCCGCGATCCTGACCGCGATCCGCCGTGGCGACGAGATCCTGCTGGTCAAGCACACGTACGGGCCGACCGAGCTGTGGGCGCTGGTGGCCGGCTTCGTCGAGGCCGGCGAGTCCCTGGAGGAGGCGGTGCACCGCGAGGTGGCCGAGGAGGTCGGGCTGACCGTCGACGGGCTGCGCTACTTCGGCAGCCAGCCGTGGGCGATGTCCGGCCCAGGCGTGATCCTGACGGGCTTCATGGCCACGGCCGCGCCCGGTGCCGAGCCCGTGATCGACGGCAAGGAGCTGGCCGAGGCCCGCTGGTGGCCCCTGCGCGAGCTGCCCGAGGCGCTGCCGCCGAAATATTCGATCTCCCGCTGGCTGATCGACGCGGCCGCTAAGGCAGCAGGCGGAACCGCTTAGCGATGATCTCCGTGTCGTCGTCCACTGTGAAGTCGGGATCACCCAGTTCCGCGCGCACGTCGGGGCTGTGCCAGAAGTCCTCGTGGTCGGCGCGCCACTCGGCCACGGAGGTGAACCCCTCGCCCTCGTCGATCGCGTGCCGGAGGTCGACGTCGCCGAGCCGGACCACCCGCACCTCGGTCAGCTCGATGGCGGCGACCCGGTTGCCGGCGGAGTCGAGGACCGCGGAGACTTTGCCGGCGGCCGGCAGCGGCTCGTCGATGTAGCCGGCGGCCAGGGCCGACGTGGTCGTCTTCGAGCCGTCGAGGATCGCGGCCACCAGCTTGTCGCGCAGCGGGCCCGGGAAGCCGAACTCGGCCGTCGGCAAATCGTCGAGGTTCATGAACGGGGCTCCAGACCGAGCAGCAGGGGCAGGTGGCGCGGCGGCGGCGAGCCGTGCGCGATCATCGCGTCGTGCCAGGCCCGCGTGGACGTGCCGGCCGGGCGGCGCAGCGCGGTGTCGAGGATCTCCTGGTAGCCGACGAAGTACGTGGACAGCTGCGTCGAGGTGAGCAGCGCGCGGCGCCACTTGCCGGCCGCCTCGCCCTCCTCCTGGAAGCCGGGTCCCGTCATCAGCGCCATCGCCTCGTCCTGCGTCATCCCGTCACAGTGGACGGCCTGGTCGAGGATCGCGTTGATGGTCATCCGCAGCTGCATCTTGAGCTGCTGGAGGCGGATCGGCAGGCCACCGAAACGCAGCCCGGCCATCACCTCCTCGGCGTACACCGCCCAGCCCTCGGCGAACGGGCCGGAGACGCCGAGCTTGCGGACCCGCGTGCTGCCCTGGAACCGGCGCGAGTGTGCGAGCTGCAGGTAGTGGCCCGGCATCGCCTCGTGCACCGTCAGGTTGCGGATCATGTGGTTGTTGTACTCGCGGTAGAACGACTCCACCCGTTCCGGCGACCAGTCGGGCGGCGTCGGCGAGATGCAGTAGAACGTCGGCAGCTCCGCGGTCTCCAGCTGCCCCGGGGAGTCGCAGTAGGCGACCGCGACGCCGCGCGCGAACTCCGGCATCTCCTGGATCACACACGGGTCGTCGACGAGCGTGACCAGGTCGTGCTCGCGTACGAAGTCCGTCGTCTCCACCATCGTCCGCTTCGCCAGCTCGACGATCGTGTCGTTGGCGGGATGTTCGGCGCCCAGCCGGCCGAGCGCCTCGCGCACGGTCTCGTCGGTCGCCGGCCCGCCGGTCAGCTCGGCCGCGGCGCGGCGCAGGTCCTCGCCGACCCGGTCGAGGTTCTCCCGCGCCTTCCGCAACACCTGGTCGGCGGTCAGCTCGGTGTCGAGGGTGTGCCAGAGGCGGGCCTCCCAGAGCCGGCGACCGAGCCGCGGGTCGCGCTCGGCGGCCGGCAGCTGCTCGCGCAGCCAGTCGGCGAAGTCGGTGAGGGCGGCGACGGCGCGGGCCGCGGCCGGCTCGACGGTCGATCGCATCGGGGGTGCCTGCTCGAGCATCGCCGGGACCTCGTCGCGGACCAGCGCGGCGGTGCCGACGAACTGGCCGATCGCGGTCTCGACGTGGACCCGCGGCATCTCCCGCAGCGTGGCGCGCGCGGTGGCCAGCGCGTCCGGCACGGCTTCGAGGCGCTGCGTCAGGCTTTCCAGGCGTACGTCCACCGGGGCGAACGGGCGCGCGATCAGCTCGTGGATCAGGTCGCCGGGGTTATGCGTGAGCGGGTTCCACTCGTGCTCGCGCACCTCCGACAGCTCGAACATGCCGCGCTCGACCCGGGCCGCCAGGATCGCGTGGTCGACCTGCTCCTGCGAGTCGAGCGCGTCGCTGTCGACCTCGGCCAGCGCGCCGCTCGCGTCCCGCAGCATCGCGAACCGGGCCATGACCGCGTCCGCGGACAGGTCGGGCAGCTCGCCGTCGAGGCGGTGGTCGCCGGCGGACGCGGCGAGGTGCGGATCGCTGTCCAGCAGCGCGTCCACGATGCGCTCGGCCAGGGGCACGAAGTCGGGCATGGGCTCCAACCTAGACGATCAGATCAGCTCGCTCAGCCGTTGGATGCTCGCCCGGAGGCGGTCGGGCGTCTGGCCGGCGTACCCGATGACCAGACCGGGAGGACCGCCGGGCCGGAGCCGCGTTGCGGACAGCGGCACGGGTCCGAGGCCCGCGGCGTGTGCCTTCGCCGCGAGGGCGGCGTCGTCGGTGCCCGGCGGCAGTTCGACCACTAGGTGCAGGCCGGCGGCGACACCGTGCACGCGGCCGCCCGGCAGGTACGTGGCGAGCGCGGCCACGAGCGCGTCGCGGCGGCGCCGGTGCGCCCGTCGGGCCTGGCGCAGGTGCCGGTCGTAGCCGCCGGTGGCCAGGAGGTCCGCGAAGGCGAGCTGTTCCAGGGTCGGCCCGCCGTAGTCCGCGGCCGCCTTGGCGGCGATGACCGAGGCCCGCCGGTCCGGCGGCGGGCAGAGCCAACCGAGCCGCAGGGCCGGCGCGAGCGCCTTGCTGGCCGAGCCGAGATGCGCGACCACGTCCGGCGCGAGGCCCTGCAGGCAACCGACGGGGTCACGGTCGTAGCGGAACTCGGCGTCGTAGTCGTCCTCGACGATCAGCCCGCCGGTCTCCCGCGCCCAGTCGATCAGTGCGGCACGCCGGTGCGGCGCCAGCACGACGCCGGTCGGGTACTGGTGTGCGGGCGTGACCATCACGGCCTGCACGTCGCTGGCCCGCAGCGCGGTGACGTCGAGACCGTCGCCGTCGACCGGGATGGGCACGAGCCGCAGGCCCTGGGCCAGCATGTGGGTACGGATGCTCGGGCTGCCGGGCTCCTCGAGGCCGAACCGGGTGGCGCCGGCCTGCCGGAGGTGCTGGGCGACCAGCGCGAACGCCTGCGCGGCACCGGTGGTGGCGACGATGTCGCCGGCGGTGAGCCGGGCGGCGCGCACCCGGCCGAGGTAGTCGGCGAGCGTGTGCCGGAGCTTGGGGGCGCCCGTCACGCCGGCGTAGCCGAGGTCCTGTGGGGTCGCGCCCGCCAGCGCCCGTTCGTAGGCACGGCGCCAGGCCACCCGCGGGAAGGCGGCCAGGTCGGGCTGGCCCGGCCGCAGGTCCGGGGGCAGGTTGCCGCCGAACGCTCCGCCGTGGCTTTGCTCTGCATCCAGATACGCATCGCCCCTGCCGTGGCCTTGCTCTGCATCCACATACGCATCACCCCCGCCGGGTGATGCGTATATGGGTGCAGAGCTGACAGTCGTGCCGGAGCCGCGTTGGGACAGCAGGCGGCCCTCGGCGATGAGCTGCTCGTACGCGCCGACCACGACGCCGCGCGAGACGCGCAGGTCCGTGGCGAGCTGCCGGCTGGACGGCAGCCGCGTCCCGGGTGCCAGGCGACCGTCGGCGATCGCGGCCCGCAGCGCCGCGGCGAGCTGCTCGCCGAGGCCCGGGCTCGTGCGGTCGAGGTCGAGCAACGCCTCCATGTGGTCTCCTGAACGAGCTCGCGAGTGGACCTGTTTGCCGGACCATTCTGCTCATAGCGTCGGTCTCATGACCATCTCCAAGGGCACCGCCGTCGCGTTCTGCGTGCTGGGCATGACGCTGGTCGGCAGCTCGGTGTCGGTGAGCCAGCTCCTGCTCGACTATCCGACGATGACCGCGCAGGCGCTCCGCTACGCCGCCGCGGCCGCGGTGCTGTTCCTGATCGCGCACCGCTTCCCGCGGCTCGGCGGCGCCCGGCCCGGCGTCCGCCCGACCGCGCGCGAGCTGGGCATCCTGCTCGTGGTGGCGGCGACCGGGATGGCCGGCTTCAACGCGTGCATCATGCTGGCCCTGCACCACGACACCGAGCCGGCGGTGGTCGGCACCGTGATCGGCGCGGCGCCGCTCGGGTTGGCGCTGCTCGGCCCGCTGGTCGCCCGGTCCGGTCGCGCCCGGCCGAGCGTGCGGCTGGTCGCGGCCGCGGCGATCGTCGTCGCCGGCACGGCCCTGGTCGAGGGCACCGGACAGGCCACCCCGCTCGGGTTGCTCGGCGCGGGCGGCGCGCTCGCCGGCGAGATCCTGTTCTCACTACTGGCCGCCGTCGTGCTGCCCCGGCTCGGTGCGGTCCGCGTCGCGGCCTACTCCTGCGCGCTCGCGGTGCCACTGCTGGTGGTGGGCGCGTTGGTGGCCGGCGAGCCCGCGGCCTGGCGCCTGCCGACGGCGACCGAGACCGCCGCGCTGGTCTACCTGGCCGGCCTGATGACGGTCGCCGCGTTCGTGGTCTGGTTCATCGGGCTGGAGCGCCTCGGGGTCGAGCGGGCCGGCATCCTGGTCGGGCTGATGCCGGTCGCCACCCTGGCCACGGCGGCCGTGATGGCGGCCGCGCTGCCCGGGCTGGGCCCGGCGCTCGGCGTGCTCACCGTCGCGGTCGGCTTGGCCTTCGGACTCACGGGTGGGTCGCGCGCGAGCAGCGACACCGTTCCGCCCACCGTCGGCCCGGCAACGGACCAGGACCGCCCGGCAACCCTGGCGGCGCCGGCTTGATCGCCGGGACCAGCGGCGCCTACTGCCCGCGTTCGGCCGCCCGTGCCGCGTCCGCGAAGCGCAGGGCGGCGGCACGGAGCTCGGCCTCCGGGTCCTCACCGGCGGCCCGCGCCGCGGCGACCAGCCGTAGCAGCCGGGAGCCCAGGTCGTCGCCCGCCGGCAGGGAGACCTCGAGACCCGCCCGCTCGGCCCGCTGCAGGAACTTGGCGGCCAGGGCCAGCGCCGGTTGGGCCAGCGCGACCCCGTCCATCGCCGAGTCGCGGGACTTCTCGGCCTTCTTGATCTGCTCCCAGTTGGCGATGATCTCGTCGACGGAGCCGACCTCGGTGCCCGCGAACACGTGCGGGTTCCGGCGGATCATCTTCTCCACGAGGCCGGCGGCGACGTCGTCCACGGACCACCGGCGGTCCTCGGGCAGGTCCTCGGCGAGCCGGGCGTGCAGGACCACCTGGAGCAGCACGTCGCCCAGCTCCTCGCGGAGCCCGGCGAGGTCCTCGGCCTCGATCGCGTCGTAGGCCTCGTAGGCCTCCTCCAGCAGGAACTGGGCCAGCGACTGGTGGGTCTGCGCCCGCTTCCAGGGGTCGCCGCCCGGCGAGTAGAGGCGGTCCATCACGGCGACCGCGTCGAGCAGCCGGGCGCCGGCCGGGTCCCAGGAGCCGTAGGTCACCTCGAGCTCGGCCAGACCGGGCTGGCGGGCCAGGCGTACGCCCAGCTCGCGGGCGAGATCGGGGTCACCGGTCGGCCCAGCCAGCCAGACGATGTCGCTGTCCCGGGCGTGCTCCAGCAGCGCGTCGACCCGCGGCTCGACGATCGTCACGGCACCGCCGGCGGTGCGCACCGCGTCGGTCAGCGCGCTCTCGGCGGCGGCCAGCACGGGCCGGGCGCGCACGGCGTCCCAGGCTTCGGCGGTCAGCAGACCGGCGGGCAGCCGGGGCGACGTGACCAGTAGCAGGATGCGGGGCATGCCCTTAGCTAAGCGCGGTCGGAGACCGTGTCGCTGCCTTCGAGGTACGGCAGGTCGTAGAACACCGCGCCCTGCTGGGAGGAGACCACCATCGGGGCGGAAAGCGGCAGGTAACGCGGGTTGACCGTGGTGTCGCTGGTCGTCGCCGCCTTCTCCAGCATGCCGGTGAGCTGGTACGCCGCCGCCACGAACTCGCCGTTGCCGAAGGCCTGCTTGATCTGCGCCAGGTCGAACCCGGCCTCGATCGCGTCGACCTTGACCAGGGCGTCGTACACGCCGCGCAGCTGCTCGTCGGTGACGGCCGGCACGTTGGTGCCCAGCTTGGCGAAGATGGCCTGCGAGAGGTTGACCCACTCGGTGTAGTCCTTGGCGTACTCGCTCGTCGCCGGGACGCCGAGCTCGGTCGCCACCTGCTCGGCGGTGACCGCGGCCATCGGCTGCACGCCCTGCTCGGCGGCGACCTTGCGGCCCAGGTCGAGGCTGACCTCGAGGTCGACGACCTGCTGGCGGCTGACCGCCGGGCCGGGCGACCGGGTGGGCTCGGTGCCCGGCTGCTGCTGCTCCTCGGCCGCCGGGGACGCCGACGCGCCGGCGCCCGCACCGTCGAAGACCTGCGTGACCTGGTCCTCGGTCACCCTCCGGTCTCCCACGTAGGCGGCGACGGACGGTTCGGAGCGGCAGGCCGCGAGGCCACCCAGGCCGAGGGCGGCGACGACCACGATCGACGCGATGCGGCGGGCACGAAGCATGGTCGACACTCTCTCACGCCCCGGCTTCCAGGCCGTGCTCACCCCAGCACGTCGCGGACCAGCTGCTCGCACCACTGCAGCAGGGCCTGGTCGCGCAGCGGCTCGCCGCCGACCCTTCTCGTCGTGGGCCGCGGCACGCTGACCTGGTCGATCGCCGACTTGTAGACCGCGTCCGGGTGGTAGCGCTTGAGCCGCAGCTGGCGCGAGTCGGGCAGCGGCATCGGCGAGAACCGCAGGTGCCGGCCCTGCACCGAGACGTCCGTGATGCCGTGCGAGCGCATCACGAGCCGGAACCGGGCGATCGCCACGAGGTTCTGCACCGGCTCCGGCGGCTCACCGTAGCGGTCGGTCAGCTCGCCGACGATCTCGTCGAGCTTCTCGGCCGTGCGGGCCTCGGCCAGCTTGCGGTACATCTCCAGGCGCAGCCGCTCGACCGCGATGTAGTCGTGCGGCAGGTTGGCGTCGATCGGGAGGTCGATCTTGAAGTCGAACTCCTCCTCCGGCTTCTCGCCCTTGAACGCCGACACCGCCTCGCCGACCATCCGCACGTAGAGGTCGAAACCGACGCCCTCGATGTGGCCCGACTGCTCGCCGCCGAGCAGGTTGCCGGCGCCGCGGATCTCGAGGTCCTTCATCGCCACGTACATGCCCGCGCCCAGCTCGGTGTGCTGCGCGATGGTGGCGAGCCGCTCGTGGGCGTGCTCGGTCAGCGGCTTGTCGGGCGGGTAGAGGAAGTACGCGTACGCCCGCTCCCTGCCTCGACCGACCCGGCCGCGGATCTGGTGCAGCTGGGCCAGGCCGAGCAGGTCGGCCCGCTCCACGATCAGCGTGTTGGCGTTCGGGATGTCGATGCCGGACTCGACGATCGTGGTGCAGACGAGGACGTCGTACTCCTTCTCCCAGAAGCCGACCATGACCTTCTCCAGGGCGTCCTCGCCCATCTGGCCGTGCGCGACCGCGACCCGCGCCTCGGGCACCAGCTCACGCAGCCGGCGCGCGGCGCGGTCGATCGACTCGACCCGGTTGTGCAGGTAGAAGACCTGGCCGTCGCGGAGCAGCTCGCGGTGGATGGCCGCGGCGACCTGGCGGTCGTCGTGCGCGCCGACGAAGGTCAGCACCGGGTGGCGCTCCTCCGGCGGGGTCGCGATCGTCGACATCTCCCGGATGCCGGTGATCGCCATCTCCAGCGTCCGCGGGATCGGCGTCGCCGACATGGTCAGCACGTCGACGGACGTACGCAGCGCCTTGAGGTGCTCCTTGTGCTCGACGCCGAACCGCTGCTCCTCGTCGACCACGATCATGCCGAGGTTCTTGAACCGGGTCGCCGACTGCAGCAGCCGGTGCGTGCCGATCACGATGTCGGCGGTGCCGGCGGCGGCCATGTCGAGCGTCTGCTCGGCCTCCTTCGGCGTCTGGAACCGGGACAGCTGCCGGATCTGCACGGGGAACTGGTTCATCCGGTCGGTGAACGTGTTGAAGTGCTGCTGGGCGAGCAGGGTCGTCGGGACGAGCACGGCGACCTGCTTGCCGTCCTGCACCGCCTTGAACGCCGCGCGTACCGCGATCTCGGTCTTGCCGTAGCCGACGTCGCCGCAGATCAGCCGGTCCATCGGGACCGCCTGTTCCATGTCGTGCTTGACCTCGTCGATCGCGCTGAGCTGGTCGGGCGTCTCCGTCCAGGGGAACGCGTCCTCCAGCTCGCGCTGCCAGGGCGTGTCGGGGCCGAACGAGTGGCCCTTGGACGCCTTGCGGGCGGCGTACAACTGGATCAGCTGCGCGGCGATCTCGCGGACAGCCTTGCGGGCGCGGGCCTTGGCCTTCTGCCAGTCGGAGCCGCCCATCTTGTGCAGCGCGGGCGTCTCGCCGCCGACGTAGCGGGAGAGCTGGTCGAGCTGGTCCGTCGGCACGTACAGGCGGTCGCCGGGCTGGTTCCGCTTGCTCGCGGCGTACTCGATGACCAGGTATTCGCGGCTCGCGCCGTTGACGACGCGCTGCACCAGCTCGACGTATTTGCCGATGCCGTGCTGCTCGTGCACGACGAAGTCGCCGTTGCGCAGCTCCAGCGGGTCGATCGTGTTGCGCCGCCGGCTGGGCATCTTGCGCATGTCGCGGGTGGTGGCGCCGCGCCCGCCGGTCACGTCGTTGCCGGTCAGCACGACCAGCCTGGACGCCTCGTCGACGAAGCCGTGGTTGAGCCCGCCGCAGGTGACCAGCACGTCGCCGGGCCGTGGGGGCGCGTCGATGCTGTCCGTCAGGACGGCGCCGAGGCCGGCGTCGCGCATGACCTCGACGGCCCGCTGCGCCGGCCCGTGGCCCTCGAAGACGAGCGCGACGGCCCAGCCCTCGGTGCGCCACTGCTCGACGTCCTTGATCACCTTTTCGGTCTCGCCGTGGTACAGCGTGGTCGGCTGGGCGGCCAGCGCGATCGCGTCGCCCGTGTCGGGGGTGACGGTGACGGCCTCGACCGGGTCCTCCCACGGCTGCGGCTCGGCCTCGACCACGCTTTCGACGAGGCCGAACGGCGAGACGGACCACCAGGGCTGCCGGAGCTCCTCGGCGGCGTGCCGTACCTCGGCAAGGGTCTTGAAAGCGGCGGCACCGAGGTCGATCGGCGCCTGCCCACCGACGGCGGCCGCGGCCCAGGAGGCCTGGAGAAACTCTTCGCTGGTACGCACGAGGTCGTGCGCCCGGGTCCGGATGCGCTCGGGGTCGCAGAGCAGCACGTGGGTGTTCTGGGGCATGCAGTGGACGAGGAGCTCCAGCTGGTCCGCGCCGACCAGCGCGGGTGCGAGCGACTCCATGCCCTCGACCGGGATGCCCTCGGCGAGCTTGTCGAGGATCTCCAGCAGCTCGGGGTGCTTCTCGCTGAGCTTCCGGGCCTTGTTCCGGACGTCGTCGGTCAGCAGCAGCTCCCGACACGGCGGCGCGAACATGGTCTCGACCTTGTCGATGGTCCGCTGGTCGGCGACGGCGAAGGTGCGGATCTCCTCGACCTGGTCGCCCCAGAACTCGACCCGGGACGGATGCTCGTCGGTGGGCGGAAAGACATCGAGAATCCCGCCGCGTACGGCGAACTCGCCACGCTTGGTGACGAGGTCGACCCGGGCGTACGCCATGTCGTTGAGGCGGTGCGCGATCTCGTCGAGCTCGGCCTCGGCGCCGGTCGTCAGCTCGACCGGCTCGAGATCGCCGAGCCGCTTGAGCTGCGGCTGGAGCATGCTGCGAACCGGCGCGACGACGACCTTGACGGGGTTGCCCTGTGGGTGGGCGAGCCTGCGCAGCACGGCGAGCCTCTTGCCGACGGTGTCGGACCGGGGAGACAGCCGCTCGTGGGGCAGGGTCTCCCAGGCGGGGTAGCTGACGATCTGGTCGCTGGGCAGCAGACTGCCGAGCGCCGCGGCGAGGTCGTCGGCCTCGCGGCTGGTGGCGGTGACGGCGAGCACGGGCCGGCCAGCACCGTCCTGGGCGGCGGCGACGGCGGCCACGACGAAGGGCCGGAGTGCTGCGGGCGCGGTGAGATCGAGCCCGTCAGCGTCCGGGAAGCCGGCGCGGGCAAGGTCGCGCGCACGGGCCAGGCCGGCGTCACCCAGGGCCGCGGCCAACAGACCATGAAGCATGGATGATCCTCTCGGGCACGCAGGACGGCCCCCCAGCCGGCAGGCAGGGGGGTGCGACGTGCGGGTTCAAGAGTACGCCGGGCGTACGACAAACCGCCTCGGCGTTTCTCTGCGCATAGAACGACGCCGGTGCCCGATTTGTTCCGGCCGACACACCGCCCGGGTCACCCTGAGGGGCAACCAGACCACATTGGACGATTCGGGGCTTGTGGCCCGCTGCGTGGTGCGCGAAGATCCCTAAGTTTTGCCGGCTCGTCGGGACACGCCCGAGGCGGGTGCGGGGCGGTCAGGCATGCCTGTGTAACGATCATTTCACCCGAAATGGGACACTATGGGCAGGAGCGTGGGTGGGTGTCGGTGGCAAGATCGGACGGACAATGGAAAGTAGTTCGTCGATACGGCACGTCTCCGGCGCAGCGCTGTGCCACTGACATGACCTGTCCCGATGTGCTGGAGCTCACGGACGGAAGTTTCGCCGTCATCGGCCTTGACGTGACCGCGGATCTCGACGGCGAACTGGGCGAGGTCCAGGCTGCGCGCGGTGTCGAGGAGCGGATCGTGCGGCTGCCGCGGGATGTGATGTTGGCAGCTCTGCGCGACCTTCAAAAGAGCGTCAACTAGGCCGCGTCCGCGACGGGTCCCAGGTCGTCCCAGGTCGTCGGTTCGGTCTGGCGCGTGCGTTGCATCTCGAGCAAATGCTCGTACTCTGCGCAGATCTTGTCGCCGACCTGCGTCATCCTGTGCTCGAAGGAACCGACTTCCACGACTCGTCCGCGGACGGTGGCGGTCTCGGTCCAGTACTCACGCATGATCGGACTCAGGAACAGATGCCTGAACACGTTCTCGAGTTCGACCTCGCTGACGTCGCTGATGTGCACACGCAGCCAGTTGTATTGCAGGATGAGGTTGGCGTACATGTATTGGCGACGACGGACATCTGAGTTGGTCACCTGCGGCCAGACCAGCGCCAGCTGCGGATCATCCATCGACATCTTCACCAGATCCATGTGCACCTGGCGGAGGTTGGCCTCGGCGCTGCGATGCAACTCCACCTGCGTCCGGAGCAGCGCGTCGCGCTGAATGGCGATCTCGGACCGCTGTGACCGTAGTTCGGTGAACTGCATCCAGAACGTCACAACGACGGCGGCCAGGGCGAGACCGGAAAAGATCGCGTTCAACAGACCGAACGACTCGCCGACATCAGCCAGGGTCGCCCAGGTCGAGCTGGGCGCCGTCGGCGCGATCAAGGTGCCGGCGGCGAGCCCGATCAGCAGCGCGATCGTCACGCCGATCAGCAGGGCGGCCGCCCAGGACAGCACCCGCCTGCCCCGGGTAAGCGCCTTTCGGCCATTGAACCCTTCGCCCATATCGCCACCCGATGTCGAAGTGCCGCACTCACGCACGGCCGCTAAAGACCATCCTGGATTGTCATACCTAGATATTGACAGCGGCACGCTAACGACACCAGATCCCGTGCGCGCGACCGCGCGTGAGTGAATGGATAATGGCAACCCAGCAGCAAGCCGAGGCGCATAACGCCATCACGCGTTCTGCCAGCTTGCAGAAAAGAATGCCCAGCCCCGAACGCGCGTCAACGACGCTAAAACTACAATGACTTAAGTCCCACAGCTATACAGCCGACAGCTATTCGCCTGAATCCGCCGGTTAACTTCAGTGCTTCGGCTCGACCCAGCCCGTTTCAGTCAGGTGGTGCAGGACCGCGTCTACGGCCTCGTCGACGCTCAGCACGCTGGTGTCGATCGTCAGTTCCGCGTCCGTCGGGGTTTCGTACGGGTCGTCGATGCCCGTCATGCCCTTGATCAGGCCTGCCCGTGCCTTCGCGTACAAGCCCTTGCGGTCCCGTTGCTCGCAGACCTCCAGCGGCGTCGAGACGTGGACCAGCACGAAGCCCGCCCCCGCCGCCGTCGCCATGTCCCGGGCCGTCTTGCGGGCCGACGCGTACGGCGCGATCGGGCAGCACAGCGCCATGCCCCGATGCCGGGCCACCTCCGCCGCCACCCAGCCGATGCGGCGGATGTTCAGGTCCCGGTCTTCCTTGCTGAAGCCCAGACCCGCCGACAGCTCACGCCGCACGACGTCGCCGTCGAGCAGGGTCACCGTGCGGTCGCCGGTTTCGCGCAGGTGATCAGCCACGCCCCGCGCGACCGTCGACTTGCCGGACCCTGACAGACCGGTCAAGAAGACCACCAAGCCACGATGGCGGCGGGCCGGGCGGGCCCGGGCCAGTTCCTTGGCCACCGCCGGCGGGGTGTGCCACTCCGGCAGCGGGAAGCCGCGATCGAGCAGGTCGGCGATCTCGTCGTTCGTCAGCGCCAGCCGCCGGTTCCGCGGCGGGATGTCGTCGCGCCAGCGCCACTGGCCGTCGCGGTTGTCGTAGGCCAGCTCGCGTGGCACCAGGACCCGCGGGCCGCCGCCCGAGAGCATCTCGCCCGTCGAGAGCAGGTGGGTCACGCCGTAGGCCGACGCCACCCGGGCCCGCAGCAGCGCGTCCCGGATCTCGTCGCCGCGACGAACGAGTGGCACCGCGACCAGCGTCGCCGGTGGCATCCGGTCGCGCGCCGCGAACACCGTGCGGACCAGCACCT
>NZ_JBFAIU010000025.1:0-39081 GCF_040654855.1 Asanoa sp. NPDC050611 | reverse complement strand
GGCGCGGCACCTGGCCGGGCGTCGCCGGCTGCGGCCGGATCGAGGTCGGCCGCGGCACGAGCATGGGCCGCTTCGCGAGCACGGTCCCGATGCGCCGATCGGCGTCCCGCAGCAGGCGCAGGGCGAGTTCCGCGCCGCGCCGGCCGGTGTCGCCCTGGTCGACGTGAGGGTAGGTGTGGAACCCGATCAGGGCGTCCGCGGCGGCCACGACGCGCGCGGTGACGTTGGCGTGCAGGTCGTGCGTGACCACGATCGGCGCGCCGGGCGGCAGCGCGGCGCGGGCCGCCTCGGCGAGGTGCGCGTCGGCGTCGAACTCGCCGGCGGCGGTGAGCGCGCCGTGCAGGCAGAGCACGAGCGCGTCGACGGGGCCGGCGGCGACGAGGTTGTCGACCAGCAACGCGCGCAGCTGCCGGAGCGCGGCCTCCTCGAGCACGCCACCGGACATCGCCCACGCGCGCACGATGGGCACACCCTCGACGCCATCCTGCGCGAGCCGGGCGAGGGCGCCGGCGATCTCGGTGTTGGTGCCCTCGCTGTGCGCGGCCGCCGCCGCGCCGACCCAGAGGCCCTGCGAAATGAAGTCGTCCATGGTGGACGGCTGCGGGGAGAACGTGTTGGTCTCCTGGATGATGCTCGCCACCGCGACCCGCCGCGTCATGGCATCACCCAGCCGCCGTCGACCACCAGCAACTGGCCGGTGACGAATGCGGCGTCGTCGCTGAGCAGGAAGGCGGTCGCCGCGGCCACGTCGTCGGGCTCGCCGCGCCGGCGCAGCGACTGGACGTCCGCCAGTTGCGCTTCGAGGTCGGCCGGGTCGCCGTACACCGCCTCGGCCGGCGTGCGGATCGCGCCGGGGGCGATCGCGTTGACGCGTACGCCGTCGGGACCGACCTCGCGGGCCAGCGACCGGGTCATGCCGATCAGGGCCGCCTTCGACGTGACGTAGGCGAGGTTGCCCGTCCGGCCCAGCAAGGGCGTGACCGACGACATGACCACGACGGCGCCGTGACCGGTCGCGACCAGGTCGTCGTACGCGGCCTGGACGCAGAGGAACGTGCCGGTGACGTTGACGGCCAGCGTTTCCGACCACTGCGCGGCGGTCAGGGTGCGCCATTCGCGCCGCGCGGCCACCGAGGTCGCCGCGTTGCAGACCAGGGACGAGATCGGGCCGAGGCGCGTGCGGACCTCGGCCACACACGCGGCGACCGCGGTGGGGTCCGCGACGTCGGCGGCGACGGTGATCGCGGTGCCGCCGGTCGCCGTGATCTCGTCGGCGACCGCGGCGGCCTGCGGCGCGTCGTCGGGCCGGTGGTGGACGGCGACGGCGGCGCCCTCCGCGGCGAGCCGGGCGGCGAGCCGCGGCCCGATCCCGCCGGTGGCGCCCGTGACCAGGGCGACCCGCCCCGACAGGCGCATCAGAACCTCGGGAACTTCGCGCGGAACGAGGTCTGCGCGGCGTCGGCGAACTCGCTGCCCTCGCCGACCTTGCGGTGGTACGCGGCGTAGAAGCGCAGCTTGTCCTGGTCGATCTCGACCCCGAGACCGGGTCCGGTCGGCACCTGGAGCCGCCCTTCGCGGAACTCGAACGGTGTGGTGATGATGTCGTCGGCCTGCTCGGGCAGGTGCGAGTCGATCGCGTGGCTGACCATCGTCTCCGCGCCGGCCAGGTGGAGCACGGCCGCCGTGGAGATGCCGAGCTCGCGGTCGCTGTGGATGCTCAGGCCCAGGTTGAAGGTCTCGCAGACCTTGGCGAGCTGGAGCACGGCGCTCGGGCCGCCCCAGAAGTGGATGTCGCCGAGGATCACGTCGACCGCGCGGGCCCGCACGGCCAACGGGATCTGCTCGAAGGTGACGCAGCACATGTTGGTCGCCAGCGGCACGGGCGTGCGCTCGCGGACCAGCGACATCCCCTCGATGCCCCACGTCGGGTCCTCGCAGAACTCGAGCCCGAAGTCGTTGATCTCGTTGAGTACCCGGACGCTGGTCTCCACCGACCACACCGCGTTGGGGTCGACGCGCAGGTTGCGGAGCCGGTCGCCGAGCCGTTCGCGCATCAGCCGGACGGAGCGGATCTCCTGTGCGGGTTCCAGCACGCCGTTCTTGAACTTGATGTCGCGGAAGCCGTGCGCCTCGAAGAGCTCTTCGGCGTGGTCGGCCGCGTCTTCGGCCAGCTCGCCGCGGCCGATGTCGGTCGGCGACGCGTACCGGTAGAAGACATACGCCGCGAACTCGACGCGCTCGTTCTCGATGCCGCCCCACAGGTCGCCACAGCGCTTCCCGAGCGCCTTGCCGGTCAGGTCCCAGCACGCCATCTCCAACGCCGCGCCGGCGAGCTTGGCCGCGCCGACGAGCGCGAGTTGCTCGCTGGTCATCCGGAACACGGAGAACCGGCGGGTGATCCGGCCGACCTCCAGCGGGTCGAGTCCGATGTAGAGGCCACGGTGCAGCTCCAGGGCCCGGACCACCTCGTCGCCGCCGCGGGTCTCGCCGACGCCGACCAGGCCCTCGTCGGTGATCAGCTCGACGACGACGCGCGTGGTCGACACCTCGACCCCGAACGACCAGCGCAGGGGCCGCTTCAACGGGACGGTGACCGGGGTGGCGCGGATGTCGACGATTTTCACTGCGATCCCCTCAGAACCTCGTGGACGGCCGAGAGCGTCGCGTCGACGTGGTCACCGTGGCTGGTCGACACGAACCAGGTGCCCCGCGGTAGGACGCGAACGCCGTGGTGGAGCAGGTCGGCGGCGAAGTCGACGCAGGCGGCGCGGTCGGCCCGCTGCGCTTCGCGGTAGTCGCGCGGCCGCACGCTGCCGAAGCGCACCTGGAACACCGCCGGATAGCCGACGATCTGCGCCTCGACACCCGCGTCGGCGAACTCCTTCCGCAGTCCCTCCATCAGCCGCGTGCCGATCGGGCCGATCGTCGCGTACGGCCGTCCGCTGGCGATCTCGGTCAACGTGGCGAGCGTTGCCGCCATCGCCAGCGACTGGGTGTTGTAGGTGCCGCCCTGCACGACCCGCTCGGCGAGGAGTCCCATATAGGACCGCTTGCCCACGACGGCCGCGACCGGGAAGCCGTTGGCGAGCGCCTTCCCGAGCACGGTGAGGTCGGGTGTCACGCCCAGGGCCTCCTGCGCCCCGCCGGGACCGATCCGGAAGCCGGTGATCACCTCGTCGAAGATCAGCAAGGTGCCGGTCGCGTCGCACGCCTCGCGCACCGCTTCGAGATAGCCGGGCAGCGGCAGGATGCCGGCGTTGTTGAACATGACCGGCTCCATGATCACCGCGGCGACGTCTCCGCGTTCCAGGCGTTGCCGGACCCGGTCGGCGTCGTTCCACGGCAGCACCGCGAGGTCGACCGCGGGCTGCTGGCCGAGCGATCCGGGCACCGGGACCGGCTCCTCGGCCGGTCCCGCGTCCTCGAGCGCGGGCGCGACGCTCCACAGCACGTTGTCGAACCAACCGTGGTAGTGGCCCTCGAACTTCACCACCGTCGACCGGCCCGTGGCCGCGCGGGCCACCCGCAGCGCCGCCTGCACCGACTCGCTCCCCGAGCCGGCGAACCGCACCAGCTCCGCCGACGGGATCAGCTCGGTCAGCAGGCGGGCCGCCGCGTACTCGAGGTCGGTCTGGCCGGCGACCAGGATGCTGCGGTCGAGCTGGGCGCGGACGGCTTCGACGATCGGCGCCGGACGGTGGCCCAGGAGCATCGGCCCCATGCCGAGGAAGTAGTCGACCAGGCGGTTGCCGTCGACGTCGGTGAGGATCGCGCCGTCGGCCTCGGCGAAGACGAGCGGGTGTGGGCGGATGCCCGAGCGGAAGGCGCTGTTGACGCCGCCCGCGACGAACGCGGACGCGGCCTCTATCCGTTGGCGGGAGACGTCGAACTTCATCGGGTGGCTCCTAAGCTGAAGCGGGGGACGGGTAGCGGCAGCGGGCCGGGTCACGGGACGCCGCTCACCACACGGTCCAACCGCCGTCGACCACGAGGCTGTGGCCGGTCACGAACGACGACGCCGGCGCGGCGAGGAACAGCACGGCCGAGCGCAGCTCGCGGTCGGTTCCCAGGCGGCGCATCGGGGTGCCGGCCTCGAGCGCGGCGACGACCTCGGGCTGGAGCGCATCGTCGTTGGCCGGGCTCGGGAACATGCCCGGGCACAGCGCGTTGACCGTCACGCCGGTCGGTGCGACCTGCGCCGCGAGGAACTTCGTGAGCCCGATGATGCCGTGCTTGCTCGCGAAGTACGACGCGATGTCGAGGTCGATCCCGGGGTAGCGGGAGGAGTCGCCGCCGACGAGGCCGTAGACCGACGCGACGTTGACGACGCGGCCCCAGCCGCGCTCGATCATCCCCGGGACCAGCCGCTGGAAGAGCCAGAACGGTGACTCGACGTTGAGCGTCATGATGAAGCGCCAGTCCTCGGAGCTGACCTCGGGCCAGGACGCGCGGTGTGCGAGGCCGGCGTTGTTGACCAGAACGTCGATCGCGCCGGCCTCGGCCACCAGGCGGTCCACATCGGACAGGACGGTCACGTCCGCCTGGATCGGGATCACGCGGGGAAGGGCGGCGGCCGTCGCCTCCAGCGGCGCGAGCCGCCGGCCGCAGATGACCACGGTCGCACCGGCGTCGACGAACGCCTCGGTCATCTGCCGGCCCAGACCATCGCCGCCGCCGGTGACCAGCACCCGCTTGCCGGTGAGGTCGAAGTCGTCGAGCCCCATCAGTTTCCCTTCACCACGGCGGCGTCCAGGGCCGCCTCGTCGCCGGCCGGGCCCGACGGGCCGTGGACGTCCTCCAGGCCGGCCATCAGGTGCAGCAGCCGGGTGTGTGTCACGTTCGTGATCTCGTCGTCGTAGACGACCTCGCCCAGCCGCAGCACCACGACCCGGTCGGCGATCGCGAAGACGGTGCGGATGTCGTGGCTGATCAGGATCACGCCGGCACCGTTGTCGGCCGCCTGCCGGGCGATCCGCAGCACGTTGCGGGTCTGCGTGACGCCCAGCGCCGCGGTCGGCTCGTCGAGGATGACGAGCTTCACGCCTTCCTTCATGGCGCGGGCGATCGACACCGACTGCCGCTGCCCACCGGAGAGCCGACCGACCGACCGGTTCATGTCGGTCAGCGTGATGCCCAGCGACGCGAGACGGGCCTGGGTGCGGGCGATGGCGGCCGCGTCGTCGCGTACGGGGATGACGCCGAACATCCGGCGGCGCGGCTCGTCACCGAGGATCAGGTTGTGCGCCACCCCGAGGTTGGGACAGACCGCGAGGTCCTGGTGGACGGTCTCGATCCCGGCGCGGCGCGCGTCGATCGGCCCGCCGAACTCGACCGGCTCGCCGTCCAGCGCGATGGTGCCGGCGTCGGGCCGGTGCACCCCGGAGATGAGCTTGATGAGCGTCGACTTGCCGGCGCCGTTGTCGCCGACGATGCACACCACCTGCCCGGCGCGGACGTCGAACGTGCCGTTGCGCAGTGCGAACACCGACCCGAAACGGCGTGCCAACCCGTTGGCTCTCAGGACCACTTCGCCGGGGGTACGCCGGGCCTCGTCGCCGAGCCCGTATTCGTCCGCGGCGGTGCCCGACACCGGTGGTGATGCCGCCACCGGCGTCGGGTCGGCGGCCTCCGCCGGTGCGTCCCTGCGCACCGACCGGGCCCGCCGGTGTTCCGCGATCTGGTCGGCGCCGAGCGCCAGCAGCAGAACGAGGCCCTTGCTGATCTGCTGCCACCAGTCCTCGAGCCCCGCGAAGATCAGACCGGAGCTGAGGATGCCGATGGTCGCCACCCCGACGAACACCCCGGCGGGATGGCCGCTGCCGCCGGCGAAGCCGACTCCGCCGAGAATGACGGCGGTGAGCACGTCGAGCTCGAACGAGGTGCCGATCTGCGGCGTGCCGCTGCCGAGGCGCGCGGTGGTCAGCAGGGCCACCACGCCCATCAGCAGCCCGTTGAGCACGTAGAGCTTGACGACCAGCCAGTCCACGTCGACGCCGGTCAGCCGGGCCGCCTGCTGGTTGCCCCCGATCGCGAACAACCGCAACCCCGTCGCGGAGCGCAGCAGCCAGAAGCCGCCGATCAGGAACAGCACCGCGGCGATGATGACCGGCAGCGGCACGGTGTTGATCCGCGCGCGGCCCAGGAAGATGAACGCGTCCGAGAAGCCGAACACGGACTTGCCGCTGCTGACCAGATAGGCCAGCCCTTTGAAGACCGCCATCGTGCCCAGCGTCACGATGAGCGGCGAGATCTTCATGTACTTGACGAGGATGCCGTTGACCAACCCGAGGATCGTGCCGGTGAGCAGCCCGACGAACACCGCGAGCCACACGTTGCCCGAGTCCTTGGCGAACTGTGCCGTGACCACCGAGATCAGCGCGTACTGGCCGCCGATCGAGAGGTCGACGTTGCCCGAGACGACCAGGAACATCGCGCCGATCGCCGCGATCGCGATGGCCGAGACGTTCATGAGGATCGTCAGGCCGTTGGAGACGGTGAAGAAGTTGTCGTACGACAGTCCGAAGTAGGCGACGAGGACGACGCAGAGTAGTGCGAGACCGGTGCGGCGGCTGGGCTCCCCGGGAACCAGGTAACGGCGTGTCAACGGAACCCCTCAGGCGGCGTAGTTGATGAACTGCTCGCGGTCCTGGTAGCGGATCGAGCCGAGCATCGTGAAGTAGGTGGCCGAGTTCTTCCAGGTCTCCTCGACGGCCTTCATGTCGGCCTGGTACTTGTCGATCGTCTCGGCCGAGTTGAGCTCGATCGCGTTGAACTGCATGACCTGCGGGATCGGCTTGCCTTCGAGCCAGTCGGCCGCGAACTGGCCCCACGCGTAGCCCATGAGCGGGTAGGCGAACGCGAAGCTGGCCTTGTAGGCGCCGCCTTTGCGGATCTCCGCGAGCGCCTGCTCGTCGCCGTCGATGCCGGACAGGTACATGTCGGGCCGCACCTTGCCCGCGGCCTGCAGCGCGGAGAGTGCGCCGAGGCAGTAGGTGTCGCCGCCGATGATCACGTTGACGTCCGGGTGCTGTTGCAGGATGGTGTTCATCGCCTTGAAGCCGCCGTCCTGCGTGATGGCGGACGGCTGGATGTCGCTGACGATCTTCGCGCCGGCGCCGGCGGTCTTGATGCCGTCGAGCGCGCCCTGGTGCCGCGCCTTGAGCACCTCGATCGTGTCGGTGTTGAAGTAGACGACGTTCGCGTTGCCGCCCATCTTCTCGGTGATGTATTTCGCGGCGGCGAGCCCCTGCGCGTTGCCGACCTTGTACTGGTCGGCGACCACCTGCGAGGTGCTGGGCGGGGTGACCAGCGAAAGGACCGCCGCACCGGCTTCGATGGCCCGCTTCATCAGCGGTGCCTGCGCGTTGGCGTCCAGCGGCTGGATGCACAGCGCGCCGATGCCGCGCTGGAGGAACGTCTCGATCTGCTCGACGTTCTTGGCCGAGTCGTCGTTGGCGATCGCGGTCACGAACTCGAGACCGCGGGACTTGGCAGCCGACTCGATCGAACGCGTGATCTGCAGGAAGAACTCCGCGTCGGAGGTGTTGGCCCACGCGATGCGCTTCGGGATGCTCGTGGGCACCTCGCCGGCGGCGCCGCCGAACTGGAACGGTGCCAGCTCCTTCTTCTCGGTCAGGCCGTTGCCGATCACCTTCGGGCTCGCGCCGCCGGAGCCGGAACCGGAGCCGGTGCCGCTGTCGACCGAACATGCGCTCAACACCGGGGCAAAGGCAGCTCCCGCTCCGGCGAGCGCGCTGAGGCGCAACAGGTCGCGCCGGTTGATGTTCTTCCCCCGACCCCTTGCTGTGTCTTCAGACATTAGGTCTCCTAGTGGGCCGGGTCCGCAATGCGGACTCCGATTTTGCTATGCGGACCACGGTAGGAACGCGACATGGTTGCTGTCAATCAGTCGAAGACCCGGACCTGCGGATGTCGCCGGGGCCGATCCGCAGGCTTCCCCACCCGGCCCTTCCGTGTACGCTTGCCGAAATCTAATTCCGGTATGTGGACCAAGGGAAGAGCCAACCAGTGGCCAACGAACGACGGACCGACGAGGTCGGCGTCCTTGTCAAGGCGCTCGACATCCTCGACGCGATGGCGACCGACGCCCCCTGCACCGTGGCGCACCTCTGCCAACAGACCGGCGTCACGAAGCCGGCCGCCTACCGGATCCTGAAGACGCTCGACCAGCGCGGCTACGTCGTGCGCGACGAGGCCCGCCGCGAATACTCGCTCGGCCCGGCCCTTTACGGCCTCAGCCGTGCGGCCCGCAACTCGACCGACCTGGTCCGACTCGCCCGGCCGTCCATGCACGCCCTCCACGAGGAGTTCGGCGAGACGGTTAACCTCGGAGTGGTCAGCCACGGCCAGGTCGTCTACCTCGACGCCATCGAGAGTGACCAGCGCCTGCGCACCACGGTGACGATCGCACTGCGCGACAACGTGCACTCGACGGCGCTGGGCAAGGCGATCCTCGGCGCGCTCCCCGAGAAGGAGGCGAGCGAGCTGCTGGCCGAAGTGGACTGGTCCAGGACCAACACGCCCCGGACCATCACCTCGAAGGAGAAGCTGCTCGCCGACATCGCCCGCCGCGACACCGGCTACGCGGTCGACGACGAGGAGAACGAGCTCGGCTCCAGATGCGTGGCAGCGCCGATCCTCGACGGCACCGACCGGCCGATCGCGGCGATCAGCGTCTCCGCGCCGGCCTACCGGATGACCGAGGAGAAGGTCGTGGTGGTCGGGCAGCGGTTGGTGGACGTGTGTGCACAGCTCGGGAGCGTGCTCAGCTGACGCTGGCTCCCGCCATCCCTGGGGAGGGACGATCGATTGGCGCTCGACCTGGTTCTTTCCGGCGCGACCATCCATGATGGATCCGGCTCGCCGCCGCGACGGGCCGACGTGGGCATTCGTGCCGGCCGGATCGTCCACGTCGGGGCCGACCCCGGTGCCGCTCGCGAGGCGGTCGAGCTCGACGGGCTCGTGCTCACCCCCGGCTTCGTCGACATCCACACCCACTCCGACGTCAGCCTGATCCACGACCCGGCCGGGGAGAGCAAGGCGCTGCAGGGCGTGACCACCGAGGTCGTCGGCAACTGCGGCTACTCGGCGTTCCCCGTCCACCCCGACCGCCGCGAGGCGCTCGTCGACCACGTCGCCCGCCTCGGCGACGCGCCGGCCGCGATCGACTGGTCCGACCTCGACGGCTACGCCGCGGCGATCGACGCCGCGCGGCCATCGGTCAACGTCGCGGCGCTGGTCGGCCACAGCGCGCTGCGCATCGCCGCCATGGCCGAGCCCTACGGCCCGCTGCGCGACGGCGACCTCGACCGGATGCGGTCGCTGCTCGACGCGGCGCTGAGCGCCGGCGCGTACGGGATGTCCACCGGCCTGACCCACACCCCCTCGGCGCTGGGCGACGCCGACGAGGTCGCCGCACTCGTCGAAGTCTGCACACGGCACGGCGCGTTGTACGCGACCCACGCGCGGGCCGCGGCCGGGCGGGAGATCGACGCGATCGACGAGGCGCTCGACGCCGTGCGGCGTACCCGGGGACGGTTGCAGTTCTCGCATCTGGCGTTGAACGACCCGGCCTGGTGGGGCCGGGCCGACGCCGCGCTCGCACGCTTCGACGCCGCCCGCGACGAGGGACTCGACGTCGCCTTCGACGTCTATCCCTACGATGCCTCCTCGTCGGCGATGGTGCAGTACCTGCCGGAGTGGGTACAGGAGGGCGGCAGTGCCGGGCTGCGCGCGCGGGCCGGCGACCCCGACTGGCGGCGACGCGCTCTCGCCGACGTCCGCCGAGGCTTCTTCGGCGGGATCCCGTGGCACTGGGACCGGATCGTCATCACCGCGGCCGGCCCACGCGCCGACCTGTGTGGACTGTCGCTGGCCGACGTCGCGGCCCGGCGCGAGCAGCCGGCGGAGGAGGTCCTGCTCGACCTCTGCGTCGAGCTCGGCAGCCTCGCCCAGGTCGTCCTCCACTACCGCACCGAGGCCGACATGACGGCGTTCCTCGCCCACCCGCTCGCGCTGGTGGGCTCCGACGGCAACGCGCTGCCGCTCGACCCGGCCGCCACCGACAAGCCGCATCCGCGGGCCTTCGGCACGTTCCCGCGCGTGCTCGGCCGCTACGTCCGCGACCGTGGAGTCCTCGGACTCGCCGATGCCGTCCGCAAGATGTCGACCGGCCCCGCACGCCGCCTCGGTCTCGCCGGCCGGGGCGAGATCCGGCCAGGCTGCGTCGCCGACCTGACCGCGTTCGACCCCGCGACGATCGCGGACCACGCGACGTTCGAGACGCCGCGGCAGAGGCCGGTCGGAGTCGCGCTCACCGTCGTAGCCGGGCAGATCGTCGTCCGTGACGGGGTGCTCGGCCCCGCCCGACCAGGAAGGGTGCTCCGCCGTGCGCGCTGACTTCTCCCACAAGGGGTTGCCCGACGACCCGTCCGCGCCGGGCGACGTCTTCGACGGCACGGTCGCACTGCCGAGGGCCGTCCTGCTGCGCGAAGCGCTCGACCACAACATCGCGACGATGGCCCGCTACTGCGCCGAGAACGGTGTGCTGCTCGCACCGCACGGCAAGACGACCATGTCGCCGCAACTCATCCGGCGGCAGCTCGACGCCGGCGCGTGGGCGGTGACCGTGGCGACCGCCTGGCAGGCACGCACGCTCGCCGGCTTCGGATTTCGCCGGCTGCTGCTGGCCAACGAGGTCGTCGACGCGGGCTCGCTGACCACTGTGGACAATTTGCTCGCGATTCACCCTGACCTCGAACTGTACTGCTACGCCGACTCGCCCGCCGCGCTGGCCGCGCTGGAGAACGGCATCGCCGCCGACCGGTTGCCGCGGCTGCGGGTGCTCGTCGAGCTGGGTATGCCGGGTGGCCGCACCGGCCTGCGCGACGACGACGCGGCGCTCGCCCTGGCTCGCGCCGTCGCGAAGGGACCCGCGACGTTCGCCGGCATCGCCGCGTTCGAAGGCATCGTCGCCGGGGACGGCGCGGTCGAGCAGGTCGACCACCTCCTGCGGCGGATGGTCACGATCGCCCGCGCGGTCGCCGACGAACGGCTGACGGGGCCGGACCCGATCGTCACGGTCGGCGGCAGCGCCTACTTCGACCGGGTCGTGGCGCTGGTGCCGGCGGCGGTGGGGCCGCTCGGCTACCGCACCGTGCTACGCAGCGGTTGCTACGTCACGCACGATGCCGGCACGTACGCGGAGCTTTCGCCCTTCGGCGACCAGCCTCGCGGCGGATACCGCCTTCGCGAGGCACTGCTCGTCTGGGCGGTGGTGCTCTCGACGCCGGAACCGGGGACGGCGCTGGCCGGACTGGGTCGCCGGGACGCGTCGGCCGACGCCGGCCTGCCGGTGCCCCGGTGGCGACGCCGCGGCACCGTCGTCGAACCGTTCGCGGCGACCGTGTTCGCGGTCAACGACCAACACGCCTACCTGCGGCTCCCGCCGGGATCCACGGTCGAGGTCGGTGACCTCGTCGCGTTCGGCATCTCCCACCCCTGCACCACGTTCGACAAATGGACAGGCATCCCGATCGTCGAGCCCGACGGCACCTTCACCGAGATCGCCTACACGTACTTCTGAGAGGAACCGGCATGGCACCTCACCGGCTCGCCGTCATCGGCTGCGGCGACATGGAAGACGCTCACCGGGAGGTCTTCGCGGAGCTCGGCGACCGGGTGGAGGTCGTCGGCACCGCTGACGTGGTTCCCGAGCGTGCGCGGCGCGCCGCCGCCCTGCTGGGCGCCGCGAGGGCCGTCACCGACTACCGCATGCTGCTCGACGACGTCGACGCCTGCCTGGTCGTCACGCCGCACGACCTCCACCACGAGATCGGCGTCACCTGCCTGCGCGCCGGCAAGCACGTGCTCATGGAGAAGCCGATGGCGGTGACCGAGGAGCAGTGCCTCGACCTCATCCACACCGCGACCGAGACCGGGGCGACCCTGATGACCGCGTACCCGATGCGTTTCCATCCGCTCGTCGCCCGCGTCCGCGAGCTGATCGCCGCGCGCGCGTACGGCGAGGTCTTTCAGGTCTCGATCTTTACCGAGCAGCACACCGAGCACCCCGAGGGACACTGGATCCGGTCGGCCGCGCGGCTCGGCGGCGGCCAGTTCTTCAGCCACGGCTGCCACTACGTCGACCTGCTCCTGTGGATGCTCGGCCGACCGGTGCGCGGCACCCACATGGGCACCCGCGCCGGCACGCCGTGGATGGAGATGGAAGGCACGAGCAACGCGACGATCGAGTTCGAGAGCGGCGCGCTCGGCTACCACTTCGGCACGTGGGGCGCCCGCGCGACCCGGCACGGGTACGGGATCCACGTGCACTGCTCCGGCGGAATGCTGGAGGCCGACCTTACGCGCGGGATTCTCTACGCGCACAAAGGGTGGCCGGGCGAAGCACCACGCGGCGGTCTCTCGGGCCGGCTCTCGCCCGACCCCTCCGACGCCGAGGTGCTGATGACCGTGTCGGCCGACTCGAAGCACCTCGGAGCCGAACTCGTCCACTTCGTCGACTGCCTCGACAACGGGACCCCGCCACTGACCGACGGTCCAGGCAGCCTCCAGGGCCTGCGGGTGATCTGGCGGCTCTACCAGGCCGAGCAGGAAGGCGTGGTCGCCGACCTGCGCGGCCTCGGCCTCGACCAGGAATGGGACCGCCCTGGAGTCGCGCAGCTGCCGGCTCAGGCCGGATTGGAGCCTGCCTCGAGCTGATCCCGTCGCGACCGGGTGTGCAGTTCGGCTGTTGCGCGTCAGACTTGGGGTATGGACCGCGCAGTTGGAGATGCGCAGCGCCGCTCGTCGAAGGGCGAATGGTCGCTGCCGCGGGTCTACGAGGTGCCGGTGCGACGCGGGCGGCATGCGCACCCGGGTCGGGGTGCGTGCGTGATGGAGTTCGCGAGTGCCTTGGCCGGCGGTCGGTGGTCAGACCAACCGGAGAGTATCGACGCGACCGTGGCACGGCTGGCTCGGGAGGTGAATGACCTGAGCAGCGAACGCGGTCGCGGCGCGTTGCTGCCGTTGCTGCCGTGGCTGGTGATCCGACCGCGCGCTGGTGAAACGGCGACGCGTGTGGCGGTAACAACGGTCGTGGTTCAGGCTGCCCTCGGCCGCGCCACGGGTCGTGCGGCGGACCGGCTGGCCCGGGACGCGGCCGAGCTTGCCGGCGGCGTGCCCGTGCGGCGGTGGTGGCAGTGGCCGCCACGACACGGTACCCAGCCGATGGTGCGCCGCGGCCTTCGCGTGTTGCGCCGGGCCGATGGCCGCGACCAGGTGCTGCGGCAGGTTCTGATCGACGCGGTGAACGCGGCTCGTGCTCTTGACGGCTTGCCGCCGGTGCCTGGCGAGGCGCTGGAACCCGGCCCTGTCGGAACCCTGCCCATCCGCGTGCAGGCGCACGTGCCGAGCGGTTTCGAGCCTTGCCACTACCACGTCGCGGCCCCGGCCGATCGATGGCCCGCGTGGCTGATGGAGGCCTGGGCGCGCCGGCGCGCCGAGATGCGGGAGCCGGCGCGGGGCCTCGCGAAGACGCCTTACGCACCCGTCCGGACGAGGACCTTGCTCGCGTTCATCCGCCCGGCCGCCAACTCGGCGAACGTGTCCGGCGCCGCCTCGAGGTCGACTTCGACGTCGACCAGTGCCGCGAGGCGACCCGATTCGGCGGCGAGCCACTCCGCGGTGCCACGGAACTCGCCCGCCGTGTAGCAGAAGCTGCCGACGATCGTGCGTTCCTCGGTGCTTATCTGGTACGCGGCCAGATCGACGCGCGGCTTGTCCATGCCGACGAGGACGACCGTGGCGCCCGGGTCGGACAGCTCCAGTGCCTGGCCGAGGCTGCGCGTGTTGCCCACCGCGTCGACGACGACGGTCGGGGCGACACCGAGCGCGGCCACGACGCGGTCGCCGAGGTCGGGAGCGGCCGGCGTGACCACCGGAAAGCCGAGTGTGCGCAGCAACGCGGATCGGGTCGCGTCCGGCTCGGACACGAGCGTCCGGGCGCCGAGGCGTTCCGCCGCGAGGGCCGCGGCCTGGCCGATCGGTCCGCCGCCGATCACGAGCACCGCCGCGTCGGCCGTGACGCCGCCACGGCGAGCCGCGTGGTAACCGACGGACAGCGGCTCCACCAGCGCGCCCATCGGCGGCGGCAGGTCATCGGCCAACGGCACGACGTTGTCACCCGGCACGGCGATCTGCTCCGCGAACGCCGAGGAGATCGCCGGATCCACGCCGATCACCCGGCGGCGCGGACAGCGCTGCTGGCTGTCGGCACGGCATGCCGCACAGTCGCCGCAGGCGAGCACCGGGTTGACGGTGACCAGCGTGCCCGGAGCGAGTGCGCCGCCCGCGCGTACGCGGGCCACCGTCTCATGGCCCATGACCTGGCCGGGGAACCGCCGCCCGTTCTGGCCGGTGTAGCCGTGGAGGTCTGAGCCGCAGATCCCGGTGGCGATCACGTCGAGCAGCACCTCGCCCGGGCCGGGCACCGGGTCGGGCCGTGCTTCGACGTGCAGCCGGCCGGGTCCTTGGAATACGAGCGCCCTCACGGAGCCCCCATTTCGGTCGTCGGCCCGGGCCCCTCCGCGAGGGTGGCCGCGAGGGCCTGGTCGATGATCGTCGCCGTGCCGGCGATGTCGTCGTCGGTGTGCGCGGTCGAGAGGTACCAGCGACCGCCGGGAAGCGTGAACAGGCCGCGACGCAGCATCGCGACCGTGAGCCGATCGTAGAACCCCTGGTCCGCGGCGAGGAAGTCGGCGAACGCCCGTCCCTCCTCGACTCCGGGCAGGCACTGCACGACCGGCCCGACGTGGTTGACGGCCGCCGTGACACCGTGCCGGGCGAACGCCTGCCGTATGCCGTCGGCCAGCGCCTGGCCGCGCCGCTCGAAGTCGTCGTAGACGCCCGGCTCGCCGAGCGCGTCCAGGGTCGCGCCGGCGGCCGCGAGCACGACCGGGTTGCCGTTGTAGGTGCCGGCGTGCACGATGCCGCTCGTCACCCGGTCGATGATGTCCGCGCGGCCGGCGACCGCCGCCAGCGGGTAGCCGCCCGCGATCGCCTTGGCCAGCACGACCAGGTCAGGTTGTACGCCGTAGCGGGCGACCGCGCCGCCGGGGCCGATCCGGAAGCCGGTGATGACCTCGTCGAAGACGAGCACGGTGCCGGTGCGGTCGCACAACTCGCGCAGCCCTTCGAGGAAACCCGGCGGCGGCTCGAACACGCCGGAGTTGCACAGCACCGGCTCGCAGAACACCGCCGCGACGTCGGCGTCCGGTGCGGTCAGCACCGCGGCGACGGCATCGAGGTCACCCCAGCCGACCAGGCTCAGGTCGGCCAGCACAGCGGGGTTCTGCCCCTGGCTGCCGAGGCCCAGCGCGCCGTCGGCGCCGGGCCGGTAGCCGACGAGCATCGCGTCGGACCAGCCGTGGTAATGGCCGCCGAACTTGACGAACCGGCGCCGGCCGGTGACGCCGCGGGCCAGGCGCAGCGCGACCTGGGTCGCCTCGGAGCCGGTGTTGCTCCACAGCACCCGCTCGGTGCCTGGGATGCGGGCGAGCACCTTCTCCGCCGCCTCGGCCTCGAGCAGGTGACCCGAGCCGTACGTGGCGCCGTGCGGCAGTTGCCTGCCCACTGCCGCGGTGAGCCCGGGGTGCCCGTGGCCGAGGATGACCGGGCCCCAGCCCAGCACGTAGTCGAGGTAGCTGTGCCCGTCGAGGTCGGTGAGCCGGGGCCCGGACCCGCCGGCGAAGAAGAGCGGGTGCGGCTTCATCGAGAAGCGCAACCCTGTCGAGACGCCGCCGCCGAGCGAGGCCTTGGTTCGGGTCCAGGCCCGCTCGGATGCCGGCCATGCAGCGATGGTCATGACAGGGTTCTCCCGCCGCGTTTCGCTCGCTGGAAAGAGGATTTCACTAATGATCGACGTTACCGCTGTGCCCGCGGCGCGGTCAATCGTCGTGGCGCTGCGCCGATCCGTTGCGAGTCAAGCTCGCCGGCCGCATCGACCCCGTTGACAACGGTCAAACTGGATGTTGAAATCAGGCCCTACGTAGAACGCAGATTCCACCACCTGGAATGCCGCTTGGACTACGAGCGAGGGCACGATGCGACAGCCGGTGCTTTCCCTGCGTGATCTCGTGGTCGAGTTCCGTACCCCCGCGGGACCGGTGCGCGCGGTCGACGGCGTCAGTTTCGATGTGTTCCCGGGGGAGACCCTCGGCGTGGTCGGCGAGACCGGGTCCGGGAAGTCCGTCACGGTGCTCGCCGCCCTCGGTCTCCTGCCGAAGGCGCGGCTGGGGCACCTCGGCGGCGAGGTCCACTACGACGGCCGTGACCTGCTGCGCCTGACGGCTCGCGAGCTGCGCGAGATCCGCGGGCGCGACATCGCGATGGTCTTCCAGGACCCGACCGCCGCGCTCAACCCGGTGCAGCGGATCGGCGACCAGATCGCCGAGACGATCCTCCTGCACGAGGACGTCAGCACCCGTACGGCCGGGCAGCGCGCCGTCGAGCTCCTCGACCTGGTCGGCGTCCCGCAGCCGGACCTGCGCGCACGCCAGTACCCGCACCAGTTCTCGGGCGGCATGAGCCAGCGCGCGGTCATCGCGATGGCCATCGCCAACAGGCCCAAGGTGCTGATCGCCGACGAGCCCACCACCGCGGTCGACGTCAGCGTGCAGGCCCAGCTGCTCGAGGTGCTGCGGGTCGCGCAGGAGGAGACCGGCGCCGCGACCGTGCTGATCTCCCACGACCTGGGGGTCATCGCGGAGACCGTCGCGCGTGTCTGCGTCATGTACGGCGGCCGGATCGTCGAGAGCGGCCCGCTGGAGCAGGTCTTCCGCTCGCCGTCCCACCCGTACACCGCCGGCCTGCTCGCCTGCATCCCGCGCCTCGACACGGAAGCGGCGGCGCTGGTGCCCATCCCGGGGCAGCCGCCCGACGCTTCCCGGTTGCCGCCGGGCTGTGCCTTCGCGCCCCGCTGTGCGGTGACCCGCGGGCGCGAGGTGTGCACGACCACCCGCCCCGAACTGGTCGATGTGGACGGTCACGCCGCCGCCTGCCACTTCGCCGGCGAGACGGCCACCCCGAGCGTTCCCGCGCCACGGACGGAGGTCGGTGCCGCGAAGGGCGACCTGCTGCTGGACGTACGCCGGCTCGTGCGGCACTTCCCGGTCCGTCGCGGGCTCCTCGGCGGCGGCGGGCAGGTGCGCGCCGTCGACGACATCTCCTTCCACATCGGCGTGGGGGAGACGCTGGGACTGGTGGGCGAGTCCGGATGCGGCAAGTCCACCACCTCCCGGCTGCTGCTGCGCCTCGACGACCCCACGTCCGGCCAGATCGTGGTGAAGGGCACCGACCTCGGCCGCGCCGACCACCGCACGCTGCGGGACCTGCGCCGCCAGGTGCAGATGGTCTTCCAGGACCCGTACGCGTCGCTGAACCCCCGGCTGTCCGTCGGCGACAACGTCACCGAGCCGCTGCGCGTCGCCGGCGGGTTCGGCAAGGCGGCCCGGCGTGCGCGGGCCGCGGAGCTCTTCGACCAGGTCGGCCTGCTGCGCGGGCACCTGAACCGCCTGCCCAAGGAGCTGTCGGGCGGCCAACGCCAGCGCGTGGCCATCGCCCGTGCCCTGGCCCTGCGCCCGCAACTGCTGCTGCTGGACGAACCGGTCTCCGCGCTCGACGTCAGCGTCCAGGCCCAGGTGCTGAACCTGCTCGTGGAGTTGAAGCGCGCCTTCGGGCTGGCGTACCTCTTCGTCAGCCACGACCTGTCCGTGGTGCGGCACATGAGCGACCGGGTCGCGGTCATGTACCTCGGCAAGATCGTCGAGACCGGCCCGGCCGACCGCATCTTTCGCGATCCGCGGCACCCGTACACGATCGCGCTGCTCGCGTCGGTGCCGCAACCGACGCCGCCGGCGCCCGGTGCCGCGCGGCGCGCACCGCTGGCCGGCGACGTGCCCAGCCCGGCGAACCCGCCCAGCGGCTGCCGGTTCCGTACCCGCTGCCCGCGCGCCGAGGAGCTCTGCGCGCGCGAGGAGCCGGAGCTGGCCAGCCGCGGCGCCGAAGGCGACAGCGCGGTGGCATGCCACGTCGCCGGCGAGCTGACCGGGAGCCGGCGATGAGCGACTTCGTCGAGGAGGAGACCCGCCCGGTCCCGGTCGTCCGTCGCTTCCTGCGTGACCGCGGCGCGCTGGCCTCCGTCGTCGTGCTCCTGCTGTTGCTCGTCGGGTCCCTGCTGGCCTCGTGGCTCGTCCCCGACAAGGCCACCCAGACCAGCGGGAGCCTGCACCGCCCACCGTCCGCCGGGCATCTGCTCGGCACCGATGAGCTCGGCCGGGATCTCGCGGCGCGGCTGCTGATCGGCGCGCAGGCGTCCGTCGTGGTCGCGTTCGCCTCCGCGTTGCTGGGCATGGCGATCGGTGTGGCCGCCGGTCTGGTCGGCGGCTACGTCGGGCGCTGGTGGGACAGCGTCCTGATGCGCGTCATGGACCTGCTGCTCGCGCTCCCGATGGTGCTGGTCGCGCTCGTCGTGGTGGTGGTGCTCGGTCCCAGCACGCTCAACGTGGTGATCGCGAT
This sequence comes from Asanoa sp. NPDC050611, assembly GCF_040654855.1. Lineage (NCBI taxonomy): Bacteria > Bacillati > Actinomycetota > Actinomycetes > Micromonosporales > Micromonosporaceae > Asanoa > Asanoa sp. NPDC050611. The sequence continues at coordinate 20,487 of NZ_JBFAIU010000025.1, read as the reverse complement.
CGCCGTCGCCGCGGTGCCCACCTTCGCCCGGCTGGCCCGGGCCGGCGTGCTCGAGCTGCGTGACCGCCAGTTCGTGCTGGCCGCCAAGGCGATGGGCGCGGGCAGCGTCGACATCATGACCCGCACGGTGCTGCCCAACATCATGGGACCGATCATCGTGCAGTTCGTCGTGGTCGCGGCCAGCGCCGTGGTCGCCGCCGCCAGCCTCAGCTTCCTCGGCCTCGGCGTCCCGCCGCCGGCGCCGTCGTGGGGCTCCATGCTGCAGCAGTCCCAGTCGTACCTGTTCGACAACGCCTGGTACGGCGTCTTCCCCGGCCTGGCCCTCGCGCTGACCGTGCTCTGTCTCGACCGGATCGGCGTCGGACTGCAGCGGGTCCTGGGCAGCAGCGGTGCCGCGGACATCGCGGTGGAGGTCCGGTGACCAGCTACCTGCTGCGGCGCCTGGGCCAGTTCGTACCCGTGCTGCTGCTCGCCACCGTCGTCGTCTGGGCCATGATCTACGCCCTGCCCGGCAATCCCGCCCAGGTCGTCGGCGGCACCGACGCCACACCCGAACAACTCGCCGAGATCAGCAGCCGGATGGGGCTCGACCAGCCGATCTGGCAGCAGTTCCTGACGTGGCTGGGCAACGCGGTGCGCGGCGACCTCGGCACCTCGTTCGTGTCCGGCCACACGGTCACCTCGCTGATCCTCGACCGGCTGCCCGCGACCGTGCAGCTGTCGGTGCTCGCGATGATCGGCATCATCGTGCTCGCGGTGCCGCTCGGCATGGTCTCCGCGCTCGCACAGGGCACCCGGCTGGGCCGCGCCGTCAACGTCGTGCTGGCCGCCGGGTTGTCGATCCCGACGTTCTGGTTCGGGATCCTGTTCATCCTGGTCTTCAGCATCTACCTCGGCGTCCTCCCGGCGGCCAGCGACTACGCCCCGCTGTGGTCGGACCCGGGCGCGGCGCTGCGCGGCGGGGTGCTGCCCGCGCTCGCGCTGGCGCTGCCCGCCGCCACCGTCACCGCCCGGTTCATCGCCTCGTCGATGACCGAGGTGATGGAGCGGGACTTCATCCGGACGGCTCGCGCCAAGGGCGCGGGCGAGTGGCGGACCGTGGTGCGCCACGGACTGCGCAACGCGTTGCTGCCGGCCGTCACCATGGCCGGCCTGCAGCTGGGGCACCTGCTCGGCGGCGCCATCGTCGTCGAGGTCGTCTTCACCTACCCCGGCCTCGGTCGCCTGCTGTTCGCCGCGCTGAGCGCCCGGGACTACGCCCTGATCCAGGGAGTCATCCTCTTCGCGGTGGCGATCTTCCTGGTGCTCAACGTGGTCATCGATCTCCTCTACGCCTATCTGGATCCGCGGATCCGGATCGGTTAGTGCTTTGCGGAAGGAACCCGATGAGTGACATGCGTTCTCGCGCGGGCTCACCCGCGCCCGGCCTCGACCGCCGGACCCTCCTGCGTGGACTGGCGGCGGCGGGCGGACTCGCCGCCCTGGGGCCGATCCTGGCCGCGTGCGGCGGCGACGACTCGGGCGACGGGGGCGGTGGCGGCGCGCCCAGCCGCGGCGGCAAGCTCACGGTCGGCATCGGCACCCCGCTGACCGACTTCGACCCGTACAACCACCTCGCCGTCAACTTCCCGATGATGGCGACGCTCTACTCCTACTTGATCACCTACGACGACCAGTACAAGCCGACGCCCGACCTGGCCGCGGAGTGGAGCCTCGCCGCCGACAACCTCAGCGCCACGATCAAGCTGCGGGACACCGTCTTCCACGACGGCTCCCCGGTGACGGCGCAGGACGTGATCGCGGGCATCAAACGGGCGCAGGACCCGAAGACCGGCATCAGCCAGGCCGCCACCTCCTCGATCATCAAGGAGGCGACCGCGGGCGACGACACGACGGTCAAGCTCACCTTCGTCAAGCCGACGGCCGAGGCCCGGTTCCTGGACTTCATGTACTGGTTCCCGGTCGTGCAGGCGTCCAGGAACGACGCCGCGAAGCTCAAGCAGGAGGCCGGCGGCTCGGGCCCGTTCACGCTCTCGTCGTACGCGCCCGGCGACCGGATGCTGTTCAAGCGCAACGAGAAGTACTACGCGCAGGGGCGGCCGTACCTCGACGAGCTGGAGATCCGGTTCTTCGATAGCCAGGACTCGCTGGTGTCCGCGCTGCGCGCCGGATCGGTCGGCGGTGCGCTCGCCCTCGACGCCCGCTACATCTCCCAGCTGCAGAGCGGCTTCAACGTGGTCAAGGGCGCACCGGGCGCGCTGATCAACCTGTTCCGGATGAACCCGCTCAAGGCGCCGTTCGACAACAAGCTGGTACGGCAGGCGGTCGCGCGCGCGATCGACCGGGACCGGCTGATCAAGGAGGTCCAGAACGGCGTCGGCGCGCCGGTCTACACGAGCTACCCGCCGAACGCGCTGGGCTTCGACGCCTCGCTGCTCGACACGTTCGCCTTCGACCTGGACGCCGCGAAGCAGCTGCTCGACTCGTCCGGCGGGCAGAAGGCCGCGGTCGCGACGGTCGCGTCGGCTGACAAGGCGTCGGTCAGCGCGCTGCTGATCATCCAGGAGGACCTGAAGAAGATCGGGTTCGACCTGCAGCTGGAGACGGTGGACACGGCGACGGTCAACTCGCGTTACCTCGAGGGCAGCCTGCAGTGCGTGGTGCGGGCGTCGTCGAACGCGTACAGCAGTCCGATGGGTGTGGCCCAGGACTCGGCCTTCCGCCTGGCCAACAACGTGCTTTGGAAGGACGAGCTGCCGCCGGCCTACGTGGCCGCGGTCGCCCAACTGGACAAGGCCGCGTCGAGCGCCGAGGTCGACGCCGCGACCAAAGCCGTCAGCGCCGTGCTGACCGACGAGTCGTGGGCCGTCGGCATGTACACCGTCAACGCGCTCTCGGTGTTCGACAAGTCGGTGCAGGGCTTCGCCCGCAACCCGGCCGATCACCCCGTTTTCACCGACGCCTACCTCACCTGAGCGGAGAAGGAGGACAACCGTGCCTGAGCTGTCGCGGCTGACCCATGTGGAGGCCGCCGGCGCGTTGGCCCGTGCGCGGGTGGCGGTGCTGCCGGTGGGTGCCACCGAGCAGCACGGCCCGCACCTGGAGCTGTGCACCGACATCGCGATCGCGGAGGCGTTCGCCCGGCGACTGTCCGACGCGCTCGGGGCGGACGCTGTGCTCTGCCCGCCGGTGCCGTACGGCCTGTCCGAGCATCACCTGCACTTCAGCGGGACGATGACCCTGCGGCCGGCGACGTTCGCCGCTGTGCTCAGCGACATCGCGGAGTCGCTGGCGATCCACGGGATCCGGCGGGTGCTGGTGGTCAACGGCCACGGCGGCAACTTCGACGCCGTGAAGCTGGCGGCCCGGCAGGCCCGCCGCGACCAGGACGTGCTGATGGCCCACCTTTCCTGGGCGCGGCTGGCCGCGGACGTGATCCGCACCGAGATGGCGGGGGAGGCCCGCTACAACCACGCGTGCCAGATCGAGACCTCGATCGCGATGGCGCTCGTGCCGGACATCGTCCGGCCGGACCTGATCGGCGAGGCGGACCTCGTGACGGATCGCGACCCGTACACGGAACCGCACGACAGCGTGGTCGACGTGCCCATCTGGTTCGACGAGTGGACCGCGAACGGCGCCCTCGGCGATCCGAAGGCGTCCTCGGTGGAGCTGGGGGAGCGGATCGTGGCGGTCGTGCAGGAACGCTCCGTCGGCTTCGCCCGCCGGTTCATGGACGGCCTGGTGGCGGGCGGGCCGCGTTCGTGATGCGGCTGGCGGCGCTCGGCCTGTCCCACGAGGCCAACACGTTCTCGACGTTCCCCGTCGACCGCGCGGTGATCGAGGAGCACACGCTGCGCGGCGACGGGATCGTCGCGGTGCACGCCACCGCGCGTACGACGATGGCGGGCTACCTGGCCGCCGCCGGCGGCGACGTCGAGGTCGTGCCGCTGGTGCACTGCACGCTCGTGCCGGCCGGTGCGATCACCGCCGACGCGCTCGCGGCGGTCGCCGACGAGCTCGTCACCGCGCTGACGGAGGCGGGGCCGTTCGACGGGGTGCTGGCGGCGCTGCACGGCGCCGCCGTCGGCGAGGAGTGCCCGGACGTCGACGGGTACCTGCTGCACCGGTTCCGCGCGGCGGTCGGGCCGACCGTGCCGATCGGGGTGGCGCTGGACCTGCACGCGAACGTCAGCGCGCGGATGGTGGCCTGCTCCGACGTGCTGGCCACCTACCGCACGAACCCGCACGTCGACGCGCGGGAGCGGGCGCTCGAGGTGGCCGAGCTGGTCGTCCGGACCGTCCGCGGCGAGATCCGCCCCACGCAGGCGTTCCAGCCGGTGCCGGCGGTGATCAACATCCTGTGCCAGAACACCGGGTCGGAGCCGATGAGCGAGGTCATGGCCGACCTCGCCGGGGTGCTCGACCGCCCGGGCGTGCTGTCGGCGACGGTGGCCGAGGGCTACCCGTACGCGGACGTGCCGGAGATGGGCATGAGCGTCACCGTGGTGACCGACGCCGACCCGGACGCGGCGGCCGCGCACGCGCGGGAGCTCGCCGAGGCGGTCTGGCGGCGCCGGTCCGCGTTCGACACCGCCCGGGTCACACCGGAGGAGGCGCTGCGCCGCGTGGCGTCCGCGCCGGCGACACCGCTGTTGCTGCTGGACGTGGGCGACAACATCGGCGGCGGCTCGCCGGGCGACTCCGTGGTGCTGCTCAACGCGGCCCGCGCGGCCGGATTGGCCGACCTGTTGACGATCGTCGCCGATCCCGTGTCGGTCGCGGCGTGCGAGCGGGCGGGCGCGGGAGCCACGGTGGAGCTGACGATCGGCGCCCGGTCCGACCCGCGGACGGGACCGCCCGTGCGGTCGAGCGCCACGGTGGTCGGGCTGCACGACGGCGCGTACGAGGACCCGGGCCCGACGCACGGCGGCACGCGGTTCTTCGACGCCGGCCGGACGGCCGTGGTGCGGCTCGACTCGGGGCAGACCGTCGTGCTGACCAGCCGCGTCGTGATGCCGAGCAGCGCCGTGCAGCTGACCAGCCTGGGCCTGGACCCGCGCCGGTTCGCGGCGGTGGTCGCCAAGGGCGTGCACTCGCCGCTGGCCGGATACGCGGACCACTACGCCGCAGCCGTCTGGGTCGACACTCCCGGCGTGACCAGCGCGCGGCTGGACGAGTTCAGCTACACGCGCCGGCGCCGGCCGCTCTATCCGTTCGAGCCCGAGGCGGCGTTGCCGTGACGGTCAGTCGGTCGCCCCAGCCGCCGTGATGCTCGCCGCCGCCTCGGTGAGCGCGTGGGCGACGCGTTCGACGTCCTGCAACGGGAAGCGTCCGGCGGGGGCGCTCAGGCTCAGCGCCGCGGGAATCCGGGCGTGCAGGATCGGCACGGCCAGGCACCGCCCGTCGACCTCGTTCTCGCCGTTGTCCAACGCGTAGCCCAGCCGGCGGACCTTGGCGAGCTCGGCGAGGTAGTCGTCGATGTGGTCGATCGTGTTCGGGGTCAGCCGCGCCATGCCGGTGCGGTCGAGGATCTCCCGGACCCGCGACTCGGGCAGGTGCGCGGCGATCGCCTTGCCGAGCGCGGTGCTGTGCAACGGATCGCGGTCGCCTCGGCGGGCGGCGAGCCGGACGCTGCGGCGGCTCTCGACGATGTCGAGGTAGATGACGGCGTCGCCGTCGAGCACGCCGAGGTTCGTGGTCTCCTTCAGGTCGTCGCGCAGCTTCTCCAGCCAGGGCTGCGCACGCTGGCGGAGCACCTCGAGCTGGCGCGACTGCATGCCGACGAAGCCCAGACCGAGCCGGTACATCGCGCTGTCGGGATCGCGCTCGACGTAGCGGTGCGCCTCCAGCGTCCACAGGTAGCGGAACGCGGACGACTTCGGCAGGTCGGTGGCAGCGGCCACGTCGGCGAGCGACACCCCGTCGACCGAGGCCTGCAGCAGGTTGAGGATCGAGCAGACCCGTTCCACGGCGCGAACCGTGTAGCCGGGGGCGGTCTCCTCGTCGTCGACGACGAGGTCGGCCTGTCGCCCGGCGGACCGTTCTTGCATGAGACCCCCTAGGCCGTCTCACCTGCCGAATAAGCCATTTTACGTGCTCAGCTTCCATCATAGGTCGCGCTTGTCTCGCCGTCGTGTCGGGCGTTGCGGCACCACCTTGACGCGCCGTTGGGGCAGTGTTTGAATCGCGAATGAAACCTGCGGTTCACCACATGAAACGAGCCCGATTCCGGGTCACTCGCTCAAGGGAGAACGACATGTCAGGTGCCATCTCTCGTCGACAGATCATGACCGGCGCGGCCGCCGTCGCCGGTGCCGCCGCCGTCTCCGCCGCCCTCCCGGCGGCCGCGGAGGCCAAACCGGGCCGGGGGCGGCGCAAGCCGCGGGTCGCCGTCATCATCACCGAGTACCGCCCGAACAGCCACGGCGACGTCATCACGACGAAGCTGCTGGAGGGCTATCAGCTGCGCGGCGTCGACACCGAGCCGCGGATCGAGGTCGCCTCGATCTACCTGGACCAGCGGCCCGCCAACGACGTGGGCGTCTACATGGCCCGCAAGCACAACGTGCCGATCTTCGACACGATCCCCGAGGCCCTCGCGGTCGGCCGCACGGGCAAGGTCGACGTCGACGGCGTCATCCTGATCGGCGAGCACGGCGCCTACCCGACCAACCAGTACGGGCAGGTGACCTACCCGCGCCGGCGCTTCTTCGACTCCGCCACGGCCGCGATGATCGCCTCGAACCGGTTCGTGCCCATGTTCAACGACAAGCACCTGTCACAGTCCTATGTGGATGCCAAGCACATGCTCGACACGACCCGCCGCTACCGCATCCCGATGTTCGCCGGCTCGACACTCCCGCTGGGCTGGCGGTTCCCGGCCCTGACCTACCAGCGCGGCGCGAACCTCACCGAGGCGGTCGCCGTGGGCTACAGCGGCATCGAGTCCTACGGCTTCCACGTGCTCGAGACGCTGCAGTGCATGGTCGAGCGGCGCGCGGGCGGCGAGACCGGCGTCGCCGCCGTGCAGACCGTGCGCGGCCAGGCCGTCTGGGACGCCGCCGCGGCGGGGCGCTGGGACGAGAGCCTCATGCACGCCGCACTCGACTCGATCCGCGCGAAGAGCGGCCTCATCAAGCCCGGCGACATCAAGGCCAACGTCAAGGACCCGATCGCCTTCTTCATCGAGTACGTCGACGGCTTCAAGGCCACGGCCCTGCTGCTCAACGGCGGGATCGAGACCCTGGCGTACGCGGGCAAGCGCGACGGCCAGACCGAGGCGGCCGAGTTCCTGCTGGAGCTGGGCTGGCCCTACGGGCACTTCACGTTCCTCGACCGCCAGATCGAGGCGATGGTCCACAGTGGGGTGGCGCCGTACCCGTTGGAGCGCACCGTGCTGACCACCGGCATACTCGACGCGGCGATGCTGTCGAACTACAACAACGGCGCGCGGCGGCTGACCCCGGAGCTGTCGACGCTGCGCTACGAGGCGGTCGAGGAACCGAAGGGCACCCTCGAGCCCTCCGGCACCGGCATCGGCGACGAGCTGCCCCCGCCGAGCCCGGACACGCGACCGTACCCACGCTGAGGATCGCGACGGCGCTGGCGGCCCGTTCGGGGCCGCCACCGCCCGTTCTCACCCTTCGGGCCGCGCCGCGAGGATGCCGCTGTCGGGAATCGTGGCCGGCGGCGCGTACGCGATCGCCAGGTCCGGCGTCTCCACCCGGCCGCCGCCCCGGTGCCAGGCCCGCATCGCCACGTCGAGGACGCTGGTGGTCAGCTGCGTACGCTCGGCCGGGTACGGCGCCACGCCGTCGAGGATCATCGACTCGATCTGCCGCACCAGGAACGTGAAGTTGCCGTGACCCGGCTCCTGCGCCCACATGTGGCAGGCGATGTCGGCCTCCGGCCCGCGGCACGCGACCGCGAAGTCCTCGATGCCCGCGCCCTCGGCGACGTTCACCACCGCGGCCCGCAGCCCGTCGCGGTACTCCAGCAACGTCACCTCGCGTACGCCGCCCAACGCCCGCTCGCGGTCGGCCTCGGACAGTTCGAACCGGTCCATCGCCCGGTCGAACAGCACGGTGTCGACGCGGCCGTCGGCGACCGCGCGGCGGGCGTCGTCGCCGAGCAGCGCCTCCACGGCGGCGACACCGGACTCGCCGCCGGCGCGCCGTTCGACGTGGATCTGCAACGCCTCCAGGTTGTGGAACCCGTACATCTCGGTGGGTCCGTAGCCGACGAGGACCGCGGCGTCCATCGGCGCTCCCGACGGCCACACGGTCGCCGCGGGCCGGCGCCGGGCCAGCGGGATCGACGAGCCCGCCAGCAGCGGAATGCCCAGCCGCCGTGCGGTGTCGACCATGTGGCGCGCGTCGCCGGCCGACCAGGACAGGCCCTTGTTGCAGAAGATCGGCACGGTGCGACCGGCGCCGAGCATTGTCGACACGGCGGCGTCGAACAGGCGCCGGCGCGGGTAGAGCTTCTGGCCGAACTCGTTGCGTGGGTAGTCGCCGTGCTCGCCGATGATGACGACTCCGTCCACGTCGACACCCGGCCGGCCGCACCCGATCGCCTCGGCGACCGACTCGAAGCGGGGGATGCCGCGCTTCTCCATGAACTCGACGCCCATGTCCGCGACCGGCCACGGCTCGTCGGTCGTGGTGCCGAGCAGCTCCAGGTACATCGCGACGACCTCGACCCGCGGGTCGAGCCGGCGCCCTTCCAGGACGTACCCGTCGCAGAGGCGGCCGGCGATCACGTCCGCGTGGGACCCGGTGAAGAACGTGGTGCAGATGACGGCGACCCGGGGTCGCGCGCCGGTCATCGCGGGCCGCCGGCGAGCACGCGGTCCAGGTTGGCGCCCATGATGTCGGCGCGTTCGTCGGGGTTCACGTCGAGTACCTCCGGCAGCTCGAGGGCCTGGGCGAACGAGACGTCGTCCAGGCAGGGCGGGAAGTCCGAGCCCCACAGGAGGCGGCGCGGGCCGAAGCGGTCGAGGACAGCGGCGGCGAACGGGTCCGCCGCGTGGTGGGGAAAGACGTGCGCCGGGTCGCTGATCGCGTAGAGCCCGGAGACCTTGACGTGGAAGTACGGCAGGTCGGCGAGGGCGAGCAACGGAGCCAACCGGGCCTGCGCCTCGGACGCGGTCGGCGGCCGGGCGTAGCGGCCGGGCAGCCCGAGATGGCTGACGAGCACCGCACAGCCGTCGAGCCGCGCGAGCGGACGGCGGGCGGCGGCCAGGGCGGCGGGCGTGGCGTTGAGACTCACCACGGCACGCGCCAGGTTGAGCACGTCCACCGTGGCCGGCGACCAGCCGGCGAAGCGTTCGGCGGCGGCCCGTCCAGGTAGGTAGACGGCGACACCGGCGGCTCCCCGGGCCAACCAGGCAGGCAGGACGTCCGGCGCGGCGGGGCCGTCGGGCGGCAGGTGGACCAGTGGTGCGATCCAGGAGTGCTCGCGCGCGACGGCGACGACGTGGTCGTTGTTACCGGCGTACCGTGGCTCGCCCTCGTAGCCGACGACCAGAGCGCGCCCGATCCCGTGCACCCGGCGCAGGTCCTCGTAGACACGCAGTTCGTCGCCGCCGGCGGGCGAGCGGCCGTAGCGGCCCGCGAACCCACGCGCGAACAGATGGAGGTGCGCGTCGGCGAGGCTCATCGGTCCGCGGGAGCGCGCCGGCGGGACCGGTAGGCGGCCGCGGCCAGGCGGTTGCCGCACTTCTGGCTGTCGCAGTAGGCGCGGGACCGGTTGCGCGACGTGTCGAGCAGCGCCCGGGAGCAGTCGGGGGCACCGCACGTGCGCAACCGTGCCGACTCGCCCGAGGCGATCAGCAGCGCCACGCACATCAGGCAGTCCGCGCCGAGGTGCTCGGCGATCGAGACGTACGGCGCGAAGTAGTGGATGTGTGTCCCGAGATCGTCGTGGGTGACCAGGCGCGGCTCGATCGTGGCGCCGGCCAGCGCGCGGTTGACCAGGGCCAGCCGCTCGTCGCCGGTGGCGGTGACGACGGCACGCAGCCGGCCGCGCAGCTTGTGCAGCTCCGGCAGGTCGCTCAGGGCCGGCTCGTGGATCTCGGTGATCGTGCGCGCGACGACGAACGCCCGCAACGTGTCGAGGTCGCCGAGCTCCTCGGCACCGGCGACCTGCGGGCTCGTATTGACCAGCGCGACCAGCGTGCCGAGCCCCTGCTGCAGGTCCTGCATGTGCATGGTTGTGTGCCCCTCGCCTGCGGCGTTCGTCGCAACGTCATGGCCGTCCGGCCAGTAGCTCATGAGGCTATGCGCGCGCGCGAAGCCGCGTCAAGGCAGCGACATGGCCGTATTCCAAAGGAAACAAACGAACTTGTTGACCTTCACCACACCCTCGGCTACGTTCTTGCTCACCACCGTCGGCCGTTACGGTAATGACGCTCGGGAGGAGGCGAAGTGGCAGTCTCCGCGGCACTGTCGTCTGCCCGTGACCGGCGCCGGCGCCGGCGTGTCCATCGTGGAGAGCGCGCCTTCGGCACGCTCATGGCCTTGCCGGTCCTCGTCACGTTCGTGGTCTTCGCGCTCCTGCCGCTGCTGTGGCTGGTCCGGACGAGCCTGACGAACGACAACGGCTTCCTGGCCGCCCGGTGGGTGGGTCTCGACAACTTCAGGGAGATCGGCACCGACCACGCCTGGTGGCAGTCGGTGTTCAACTCGCTGTTCATGGCGGTCGGGACGATCGCCGTCCAGGTGCCGCTCGGCGTGCTCCTCGCGGTGGCGCTCGACCGCAAGCTACGCGGCCGCGGCGTGTTCCGCACGGTCTACTTCCTGCCGTACATCGTCCCGATCTCCGTCATGGGGATCGTGTTCGCCTTCATCTTCAACCCGGTCGGCGGCATCGCCAACAACGTCCTCTCCGCCCTCGGCGCGGCACACGAACCGGTCGACTTCTTCGGTTCGCGGCTCAGCGCGATGCTGATCATCATCGTGGTCAACATCTGGGCCGAGTTCGGGTTCACGATGCTGCTGGCGCTCGCCGCGCTGCAGACGATCCCGCGGGAGCTGTACGAGAGCGCCGCGCTCGACGGCGCCTCCGCGCGCCAGCAGTTCCTGCGCATCACGCTGCCGCTGATGCGGCCCGTCCTCAACATCATCTTCCTGCTGGCGATCGTCTCGTCGATGCGCTCGTTCGACCTGGTCAAAACGCTGACCAACGGCGGGCCGGCGGGCGCGAGCGACGTCATGTTCACCCACATCTACGACCTGTTCTTCGCCGGGCCGGGAGCCGGCGGAGGCGCACCCCGCATCGGGTACGCCTCGGCGCAGGCCGTGGCCGCCAGCGCGATCATCGCCGTGGTGGTCGGCCTCTACTTCGCGGCCTCGCGGCGGGCGCTGTACGGCTACCGGGGCGAGGGAGACGAGCGATGAGCGCCGGCACCACGACCCGGGCGGCGGCCCGCCGGCGCCGCACGTTGGCCCGCACACCGCTGGTGATCGCGCTGACCCTGCTCGCGATCGCGACGCTGCTGCCCCTGATCTACGCGTTGTCGGCCTCGTTCAAACCACTGGACGAGCTGATGGCCAACGGTTCCCGGCTGTTGCCCGACACCTGGCGCTTCGCCAACTACAGCGAGGCGTGGGAGCAGGCCCAGTTCACCCAGAGCCTGCGCAACAGCCTCATCGTCACGGTCTCGGCCGTGGTGTTCGGTGTCCTGGCCGCGTCGATGTGCGGCTACGTGCTCTCGCGCCACCTGGTGTGGGGGCAGCGCGTCTGGGAGGCCGCGCTCGCCGCGGCGATCTTCCTGGGTGCCGGCACGCCCACGCTCTACCCGCGGTTCCTCATCGCACAGAAGCTCGACCTGCTCAACCTCACCGGCATCGTGATCGTCGAGCTGGCCGAGATCATGGTTCTCACCACGTTCCTGGTCAAGGGCTTCTGCGCCAGCCTCGGCACCGACGTCGAGGACGCGGCCCGGCTCGACGGCTGCGGCCTGCTGCGCACCTACTGGCACGTGTCGCTGCCCATGATGCGGCCCGTGCTGACGACGATCGTCGTCCTTACCTTCCAGTGGTCGTGGAACGCGTTCCAGGTGCCCTTGGCCTTCACGCTTCCCCGGCCGGACGTCCACACCATCACCGTTTCGGTATTCGCGCTGAAGACGACGAACGGCGACGGGCTGGGCAACTACGCGGTCCTCATGGCCGGCGCGGTGCTCGCCCTGATCCCGATCGTGGCGATCTACGCGGTCGCACAACGCTACTTCATGGAGGGGCTCACCGAGGGAGCCACCAAAGGCTGAGGAGACACCATGGCACGACAATGGGCCAGGCGCACACTGGTTGCGACGCTCGCCGTGACCCTCGCCGCCGTCGCGGGCTGCAGCGGCTCGGGCGACGATACGCAGGACGGCGTCACGAAGGTGACCATCTGGAGCCAGGTCGGTGGTTGGACCGACATCGAGAAGACCTTCGTCCAGGAGTTCAACGCCAAGAACACCGGCGTGCAGATCGACTACGTGTCGATGCCCGCCGACTCGATCGTCGACAACCTGCTGCTGGCGCTGCGCACCGGCAGCGGCCCCGACATCTTCGCCGGACCCGGGCCGACCGAGGTCGCGCCGCAGGGCTACACGGCGGACCTGAGCGAGATCATGGACGACACCACGAAGAAGGCGTACGCGCCCTATCTGCAGGGCAGCTACGACTTCATCTACGGCGGCAAGCTCATGGGCCTGCCCAGCGCCACGGTGACCGTGCGCCTGATGTACAACAAGGACCTCTTCACCGCGGCCGGACTCGACCCGACCAAGCCACCCACGACCTACGGCGAGGTCAAGCAGGCCGCCGAGGCCATCACCCGCACGAGCAACGGGAAGGCCTACGGCTACGGGCTGCCGCTGGCCTTCAACGGCTTCCTGCCCAACATGATCGAGCCGGGCGTCACCGGCGGAAACCCGGACCTCACCAACTTCGGGGCGTTCAACACCAAGACCGGTCAGTTCGAGATGTCGGCGTTCAAGCCCGCGATCCAGCTCTTCCGTGACCTCAACGCCAGCAAGTCGCTGTTCCCCGGCGCCGGCACGCTCAACCGTGACGGCATGCGCACGGCGTTCGCCAACGGCCAGATCGGCATGTACGTCGGCAACAGCCTCGAGATGGGCACCATGAACAACCAGCTCAAGACCAAGGTGAAGTGGGGCGCCGCACCGGTGCCGGTGCCTGACGGGCAGAGCCTGGCCAACGGCACCGCGTTCACCGGCACCGTCTGGTTCGTCAACGCGAAGATCAAGAACAAGGCGGCGTTGTCAACGGTCTACAACGCCTGGATGGGGCCCGGCCGGGTCGGGCCGCTGCAGAAGGCCGGCGTCATCTTCGCGACCAACACGACCGTGCGGGACGACCCGCAGTACAAGCCCGCCGACATCTACGGCTACGACGACTGGGCTCCGGGCGACATCGACAAGCAGCCGCCGCTGTCGCCCGGCGGTGTGGTCACACCCAGCGGCGAACCGTACTCCAAGGTCATCTCCGCCCTGATCCTCGGCACCGGAGACATCGACGGCCCGTTGTCGGACGTGTCCAGCCGCTACAACGACGCGTACCAGAAAGCGGTCAAGGACGGCACGCTCAAGGCGGCCGACTTCCAGAAGTAGGCGCGCTCCCGGTCCGCGATGCCCGTCCGGCGCCGCGGACCGGGGACGGCCCGGCAGGCGGCGGACGGTAGGAAGGAACTGTGCACAGATGAGCACCAGCACGACAGGAGGGCGGCCGGAGGATGAGCCCCAACGGCATGCTCTATCGCACGCTCGCGACGTACGGCCGCCTGGTGGCGGTGAACCTGGGCTGGCTGGTCGTCGCCAGCACGCTGGTCGGCGCCCCGCCGGCCACCGCCGTCCTGTTCGTCCAGCTCGCTCGGCTGCGCGAGGAGCGCGGCTCGCTCGGCTGGCGCGGATACTGGCGCGCCTTTCGCGCGGCGCTGGGTCCGAGCTACGCCCTGCTGGCGCTCTGGGGCCCGCCGATCGCCGCCGTCGCGGTGGTCTGCGCGACGAGCTCGCAGGCGCTGCTGCTCGGCGCGGCCGGGCTCGTGCTGTGCTGCCTCGTGGCGAGCTCGTTGCACAGCGGGCCGGCGCTGCTGTCCGCGAACGACGCGGTGCGCACGGCGCTGCGCCGCGCGGTCCGGTTCCCGGGCCGGTCGACGGCCTGCCTCGCCATCGTCGTGGTCTGGGCGGCGCTGCTCCTGGTCTGCCCGTGGCAGCTGCTGCTGCTTCCGCTGTCGGTCGCGGTGAGCGCCCCGGCGCTGGCGGTGCTGCGGGTGTCGGCCGGTCCGGCGCCGGCGGCCTGACCGTCACGCACCGCGGCGGCGGCTACCGCTACCTGCCGGCCGGCGACGCGTACTCCGGGGGCGTCGCGGCCGAGCCGGGCTTCGAGTTCGTCGCGCTCACGTTCGCCGAGCCCAAGCCGGTGGCGGAGGGCTTCGCGCGGCTCGACCGCGAGCTCGCGGCGCGCGGTCTGACCGCATCAGCCCTCGTGGGGGTGCACCTGCGCAGCCAGGCCCCGGTCGACCTCGGCGCGTTCGACGACTTCAACGTGCGCTACCACGCCCTGTTGGCCGAGCGCGGCGTGCTCGAGGACGCGGTCAACCCGGTTGCCCGCACCAACGTCGTGCCGGTGCACGCGCCGCCGGCCGAACCCGTCATCCACACGGCGTTCGTCGTCCGAGCGGCCGCGGGGGCCGGCGGCACCGACTTCGTCGTCGCCGGCTGCGGCGAGATCATCGGCGGGCTGGCGCCCGAGAACATCGTCGCCCGCGGCGATCTGAGCCCGGCCGGCCTGACCCGCAAGGCGAGCGCGGTGCTGGCCGAGATCGGCGACCGGGTACGCCGGCTCGGCGTGGACGCGAGCGTCGCCGCGACCGTCAACGTCTACACGTCCCACGAGGTGACCGGCCTGCCCGATCTGCTGGTCGACGGGCTGCCGGTGGTCGCCCGCAGCGGGTTCGTCCGGTGGCTGACCAGCCCACCGGTCGTCGAGGTCGAGTTCGAGATGGACTGTCACCGCGTCAGCGCCTGGCAGGCCATCCCATGACGCCGCTGGCACCGCCCGGCGACATCCCGGTCTTGGCCGACCGGGTCTGGCTCTACACCGGCGCCGAGGGGCCGCCGCTCGCCGCGCAGGACGAGGCGCTGCGGCGCTATCTCGCCAACCGAGGCCGGGGCGAGGCGGGCCGCGCGGCCCACGCCGAGGTCGAGCAGCGGCTGCGCGGCCGGCTCGCCGCACTGCTCGGGCTGCCGGCACCGGACATCGCGCTGGTGTCCAACGCCAGCGAGGCGCTGAACCTCGTCGCACGCAGCCTCCGGACGCGCGCCGGCGACAACGTGGTCGTCAACGACCTGGAGTACCCGTCGGTCGTGCAACCGTGGCTGCGCCTGGCCGAACAGGGCGTCGAGGTGCGGGTGGCCCGCCACGCCGGGGTGTCGCTTCCGGCGGAGTCGCTCGCCGGCCTCGTCGACGAGCGCACCCGGGCCGTCGCGGTCAGCCACGTGAGCTACCAGTCCGGGTGGCGGCACGACGTGGCGGCGATCGCCGCGGCGGCCCACCGCGTCGGCGCGGCGGTCGTGCTCGACGCGACGCAGTCACTGGGAGTGGTTCCGGTGCCGGCCGGGCTCGCCGACGTCGTCGTGGCCAGCTCCTACAAGTGGATGCTCGGCGGCCACGGCCTGGGTGTGCTCGCGTGGAACACGGCGCGGCGCCCGCTGCCACAACCGCCGGCGGTCGGCTGGCGGTCGGTGGGCAACCTGTTCGCCGACGACCGGTTCGAGCGGTACCACCTGCACGCCGACGCGCGCCGGTTCGAGGTCGGCTTCCCGGCCTACCCGACGATCTACGCGCTGGACGCGGCGCTGGCCTGGCTGGCCGGTTTCCCGCCCGCCGACGTCGAACGCCACGTCGTGTCGCTGAGCGGGAGACTGGTGGGGGAGCTGTCCGCGCGCGGGTGGGACCTGCTGACACCGGACGATCCGGCCCGTCGCGCCGGCAACGTCGCGGTCCGGTCGGCCGCCGGCGAGGAGCTGGCCCGGGTGCTGGCCACCCGCGGCATCCACTGCTGGGGTGGCGACGGCCGGCTGCGCGCCTCGGTGCACCTGTTCAACGGCGACGCCGACGTGGACGCGCTGCTCGACGCGTTGGACTCACTGCCTGCCGACCTGGGCCCGAGGAAGGTCTGATGTGGACGTAGATCTGCTGGTCAGGCACGGGCACGTCATCGCGATGGACGACGCCGGCACCCTGATCCCCGACGGGGCCGTCGCCGTCGCCGGCGGACGGATCGTCGACGTCGGTGCCGACGCGACGGTCGCGGCCCGCTGCGTGGCCGCCCGGGAACTCGACGCGGGCGGCGCACCGGTGCATCCCGGGCTGGTCGAGTCGCACCTGCACGCCTCGTTCCACACGTTCCGCGGCGCGCTGCCCGACCACCTGGCCGAGGACGACAGCTTCGACACCTTCGAGAGCGTCTTCTACAACCACGTGACCGACGAGGACGAGTACCTCGCGGTCGCGCTCGCCGCGATCGAGATGATCCGCAACGGGACCACGTGCTTCCTCGAGGCCGGCACGGTGCTCTCGCCGGACTCCGCCGCCCGGGCGGCCTCGCTGGTGGGCATCCGGGCGGTTCTCGGTGACCCGTTCATCTGGGACCAGCCGGACGGGTTCGCACAGGGCATGCGAGCGGCCGCCGGGAACCGGAGCCGGATCGCGCGGGCTCCCGGCAGCCGCGCCGAGGCGCTGGACCGGCTCGGCACCGAGCTGCGCCGTAACGCCGACCCGGACGCGCTGGTCACCGGCCACGTCGCGGTCCTCGGGCTCGGCACGGCCAGCGAGGAGCTGATGCTGGCGGCCAAGAGCCGGGCCGACGCGGCCGGGTGCGTGCTCAACATCCACCAGTCGTACAGCCCCGCCGACACCGGCGCGGACCGCCTCCGGTTCGGCAAGGATCCGTTGCTGCACCTCGCCGACATCGGCTTCCTGGACCGCAACGTGACCCTGGCGCACGCCAACCATCTCGGCGACGAGGAGTGCGAGGCGCTCCTCGACCGCGGTGCGAGCATCGCCTGGGCACCGGCGGCGTCGATGATGTGGGGCCACGGCGGCTGCTTCCGCGGCCGCCACGCCGAGCTGCACCGGCGTGGCGCCACTATCGCGCTGGGCTCCGACTCGCCGAACTGGTCCAACGACTTCGACCTGTTCCGGCAGGCCAACCTCGCGGTGCTGACCGCCCGCGAGGCGCACCGCGACCGCACGTACCTGGTGGCCGAGGACGGGCTGTGGATGGCGACGCGCGCCGGGGCCAGAGCCGTCGGCCTGGCCGACTGGATAGGCTCGATCGAGGTCGGCAAGCGCGCCGACATCGTGGTGCACACGCTGCGGCGCCCGGAGCTCGTGCCGGTCACCGACATGGTCCGCAACCTCGTCTACTCGTCGCGGTCGAAGTCGGTCAGCACGGTCATCGTGAACGGCCGGATCGTTCTCGACGAGGGCGCCTTCGTCGGCGTCGACGAGGGGGAACTGCTGCGCGAGGTGCAGCGGTCGTCGACGGCGCTGCTGCGCCGGATGGGAAAGGTCGTGGAACCCAACCGCGTGGCCCGCCGTGGCTGACCAGCGGGCCGCCGTCACCCTGTCGCAGCGGCACTTCCACGACGGCATGACCGAGCTCGCGACGTACGACGAGTTCACCGTCAGCGCCTTCCGCTACAGCACCGGGGTGTGTGCGCTGCGCCTGGCGAACGCCGCCGGCTGGATCGACTGCCTGCCGTTCCAGGGCCAGCAGATCTGGGACGCCTGGTTCCTCGGGCGCCGGCTCACGATGGGTTCGATGTTCCCCGAGCCGCGCCCGACGCTGGACTACCTGAGCACCTACGGCGCGTTCCTCATCCACTGTGGCGCCACCGGCATGGGGCATCCCGGCCCCACCGACGACCACCCCCTGCACGGCGAGCTGCCCAACGCGCCGTACCAGAGCGCACGCCTGCTGATGGGCCGCGACGACACCGGGCCGTACGTCGGGCTGACCGGTGCGTACCAGCACACCGTGGCCTTCGCGCACAACTACGTGGCCCGTCCGACGCTGCGCCTGTATCCGGGCAGTCTCGTGCGGCTCGACCTCACGATCGCCAACCTGCGGCACGCGCCGATGGACCTGATGTACCTGGCGCACGTCAACTTCCGGCCGGTGGACGGCGGCCGGCTCGTCGACGCGCGGCCGGTCGAGCCGCGTGTGTTCACGCCGGGCCAGGCGTTCGACCCCGAGCTGGTCGCGCGCCTCGACCCGGTCGCCGACGCGACCGGCTGGGCGCACAGCCTCCAACTGCATCCCGACGGCGGCGCCGACGTGGTCAGCCACCGCCCGGACCAGCTGCCGGTGGCGCTGCTCTGGATCAGCCGCACGATCGACCAGGAGGCGCTGGGGTTGGCGCTGCCGGCCACCGCCGAGGCTGACGGGTACGCGGCGGCGAAGGCGAAGGGCGACATGGTGACGCTGGCGCCGGGTGAGACGTTCGCGTGCTCCGTACGCTTCGGCGCGTTGCCGCCGCGGGCGGCGGCGGAGCTGGCCGAGGCGGTGCGGGCCACATGAGGCCGCGGGTGGCCGTGATCGGCGTCGGTGCCTTCGGCGCGGCACACGTGGCGGCGTACCAGGCGCAGGACGTCGAGGTCGTGGGCGTCGCCGACGCCGACCGGGCGCGGGCGGCGGGGATCGCGCAGCGGTACGGCATTCCCGGCGTCTTCGACGACGGCCACCGGCTGCTCGACGCGCTGCGCCCCGACGGCGTCTCCGTCGTCACGCCCGCCGGGTCCCATGTCCCGCTCGCCCGCCACGCGGTCGACCTCGGTTGCCGGGTCCTGCTGGAGAAGCCGATCGCGGAGCACCCGGCCGACCTGGACCAGCTGCCGGCGTCCGCCGCCGAGCTGGTCGTGCCGGGCCATGTGCTGCGCTTCGACGCGGCGCACCGCCGGCTGCGGGAGATCGTCGGCACCGGCCTGGTGGGTCGTGTCGTCGGCATCTCCGCCTGCCGTGACCGGGCGTCTTGGCACCTCGACCGCTACCCGGACACGCATCCGGCGCTGCTGACCGCCGTACACGACATCGACCTGGCGCTGTGGGTCGGCGGCACCCGGGCCGCCACCGTCGTCGCGCACGCTCCCCGCGCGGGCCTGGTCTTCGCCCAGGTGACCGCCGCCGACGGCGCGGTCTGGTCGATCCGCACGTCCTGGCTGCTGCCTGGCGACGCCGCGCCGTCCGACGAGTTCGCCGTGCACGGCACCGCGGGCGTGGCGACGGTGCGGGTCGGTGCGACCGGCACGACGCTGACGGCCCCGTCACCCGAGCACGAGGTCGCCGCCTTCCCCGTGTCGTCCGCGCCGGGGTTGGCCGAGGAGATCGCGCACTTCGTGACGCTGCTGCGCACCCGGCGACCGTCCGATGTGGTCAGCCTCACCGAGGCCGCACACGTCGTACGGGTCGCCGCGGCGATCGTGGAGTCGGCCGCCGAGGGCGGGCGGCCCGTCGTCATCCCGCCGGAGGAGACCCGATGAGCACCGCCGCCGACGCCGTCTCCGCCCACCTCGCCGCGCGCCGCGCCGATCTCGAGGAGCTGGTCCGGGAGCTGGTCGGCATCAACAGCCAGATACCGCCGCACGGCGACGAGCGGGAGATCGTCCGCTTCCTCCGTGCGACCGCGGCGCGTTGCGGCCTGCCCGCCGGCGCCGTGGTCACCCGCCACCCCGACCGCCCCAACCTCGTGATCCGGGTCCCCGGCACGGGCGAGGGGCCCACCCTCGTCCTCAACGGCCACGTCGACACCAAGCCCGTGGGCGACGCCGCCGCGCTCTGGCGCACCGAACCCCTGGTCGCGACCCGGATCGGCGAGAACGTCTACGGCCTCGGGATCAGCGACATGAAGGCGGCGGTCGCCGCGATGCTGTTCGCGCTGGCGGCCATCCGGTCCTGCGGTGTCGACCTGCGCGGCGGCGTCATCCTCGCGCTGGTCGCCGACGAGGAGGCGGGCGCGGCGTACGGCGCCCGCCACCTCGCGCCGCTGCTGGCGGGGGAGGCCGACGCGTGCCTGATCGGCGAGCCGTCCGGGTGGGAGCACGACTGGCAGGGCATCCACGTCGTGTCCCGGGGCATCTGCTGCTTCCAGGTCCGGGTACGGGGCACCCAGATGCACAGCAGCCTGTCGGATCGGATGCCGTCGGTGAACGCGAACCTCGAGATGGCCCGCCTGATGTTGCGGATGCGCGACGACCTGGACCTGCGACCGCTGCCGCACCCGCTCGGCGCGGTGACACCGACGGTGAACGTCGCTGTCACCACCCAGGGCGGCGTCTTCTACGGCGTCGTACCCGGCGAGGCGACCTTCGGCTGCGACCTGCGCACCGTGCCCGGCATGGCCGAGGCCGACGTGCGGTCGCTCCTGGACGGCTGGGCCCGCGCCGCCAGCGCCAAGATCGTCTTCGA
>NZ_JBFAIU010000024.1:0-40354 GCF_040654855.1 Asanoa sp. NPDC050611 | reverse complement strand
GAGGCCGAGGTTCTCGTCGATGGCGACGAACGCGTCGAGCACTCCCATCAGCCGTTCGATCATGAGCAGCTGGTTGGGGCCGAAGCTCGGAAGTGACCGCTGCACGGTCGCGATCCACGGGTGCCCGCGCCACATCGCGCGCAGCCCGTCGGCGTAACGGGTCAGGTCGGCGCGCCAGTCGCCCGACGGCATCCCGGTGACGTCGATCTCGCCCGTCACCTGGTCGGCCATGAGCTCGACCAGGTTGTCGCGGCTCGGGACGTACCGGTAGAGGGACATCGCGCCGGCGCCGATCTCGGTGGCGATGCGCCGCATGGTCGCGGCCTCGAGCCCTTCGGCGTCGGCGATCCGGATGGCCGCCTCGGTGATCTGCGCACGGCTGTAGGCCGGCTTCGGCCCGTAGGCCGGGCGCTCCGGTCGCATCCAGATGTTCACGTATTCGGCCACCGTCCCACCCTCCTGGTTGCGTACATCGTACTCAGTCGCCTAGCCTGCCGTCATGACCGCGTACAACGTACCCAGTGGATTGGCGGATCCGATCGTGGTCGCCGAAGGGCTGCACAAGTCCTTCGGCGCCACCCATGCGCTGCGAGGCCTGGACCTGAGCGTCCGGGCAGGGACGGTCTGCGGCGTGCTCGGGCCGAACGGCGCCGGAAAGACGACGGCGGTGCGCATCCTGGCGACCCTGTCCGATCCCGACGCCGGGCACGCCCGCATCGACGGACATGACGTCGTACGCGAGGCCGGCAAGGTGCGCGAGCGCATCGGGCTCGCGGGCCAGTACGCGGCCGTGGACGAGAAGCTCACCGGCCGCGGCAACCTGCGCATGTTCGGTCGCCTCTACCACCTGCCCCGCCGCGCAGCGCACCGGCGGGCCGACGAGCTGCTCGACCGCTTCGGCCTGGCGGACGCCGCCGACCGCCCGGTCGCCGGCTACTCCGGCGGCATGCGGCGCCGCCTCGACCTGATCGCCAGCCTCATCCTGCGCCCGAAGGTGCTCTTCCTGGACGAGCCCACCACCGGCCTGGACCCGCGCAGCCGCGGCGAGATTTGGGCCAGCATCCGCGAGCTCGTGGCCGACGGCACCACGATGCTGCTCACCACGCAGTACCTGGACGAAGCCGACCAGCTCGCCGACGACATCGCCGTCATCGACCACGGGAAGGTGATCGCCACCGGCACGCCCGACGAGCTGAAGGCGACGATCGGGGACCGCCTCGACGTCACGATCGAAGCCCCTGCCGCGATGCCTGTGGCGATGGCCGTCCTGACCACCCTGGCCGGCACCGATCCCACGCCGACGGGCGCCGACGGGCTCAGCGTCGTCCTGCCCGTCGGCGGCCTGCGCCTCGCCGACGTGGTGCGCGAGCTCGACCACGCCGGGGTCGCCGCGGCCGACATACGGCTGCGCCGCCCCACTCTCGACGAGGTGTTCCTGCGCCTCACCGACCGCGAGGAGCCCGTCCGATGACCGCCCTCTGGACGCTCACCGACGGGTTGACCCTGGTCGGCCGCGAGCTGGGCCGGCTGCGGCAGGAACCCGGCCAGATCGTCGCCGCGCTGATCTTCCCGGTCGTCATGGTGGTGCTGTTCGGGTACGTCTTCGGCAGCGCGATCCAGGTGCCGGACGGCGGCGACTACCGCGAGTACCTCATGCCCGGCCTGTTCGCGATGGTCACCTTCTCCGCGTGGTTGGGGGTCATGACGCGGATGGCCACCGACGCCTCCCGCGGCGTGATGGACCGGTTCCGCTCGATGCCGATGGCGCGCCTCGCGGTGCCGTTCGGCCAGACCGGCGCCGACCTGCTGACCGGCCTGCTGATGCTGGCCATCATGGTGGGCGCGGGGCTGCTCGTGGGCTGGCAGCCGCACCGCGGCCTGATCCCCACGACCCAGGCGTTCGTGCTGATGATCGTGCTGCGGTACGCGCTGAGCTGGGTGGGCGTCTACGTGGGCCTGGCGGTGAAGAACGACCAGGCCGCCGACGCGCTGGTGCCGCTCGGGCTGCCGTTCACGATGCTGTCGAACGCATTCGTCCCGACCGACGGCATGCCAGGCTGGCTGCGCTTCGTGGCGAACTGGAACCCGGTGAGCGCGCTCACCGCCGCGGCACGGGGGCTGTTCGGGAACCCGGGCGCTGGGTCCGGAAACGCGGCGTGGCCACTCGCGCACCCGGTGACCACGGTCCTGCTCTGGTCGGCCGCGCTGCTGGTGCTCTTCGTGCCGCTGTCACTCCGCGCCTACACGCGTCGAGGGCGTTGAACGGCCGCCGCATTCGCGACGACATGTGACTACTCCGTCGCCAGGAGACCTGCGAGCTGGCGCATGATGCCGGGTCGGGCGCGGTAGTAGACCCACGTCCCGCGGCGTTCGCCGTCGATGAGGCCCGCCTCGCGCAGGGTCTTGAGATGGTGGGAGATCGTCGGCCCGGACAGCTCGAATGCGGGCGTGAGGTCGCAGACGCACGCCTCGCCACCATCGGCCGAGGCGATCATCGACATCAGCTGGAGACGAACCGGGTCGCCGAGCGCCTTGAACGCCGGCGCCAGGACCGCAGCCGTCTCCGCGGGTATGCGGCGAGTGGCCAGCGGCGGGCAGCACGGCGCATCCGCGTTCAGGTCGACGAGGGGCAGCGCCGTCGCTTGTTTTGACATGCCTCTAGGTTGACAGATCTCGAAACAGCGTGCAACTCTCTGATTAGACGGCCATCTAGTTCGACGCTTGTCGAGACAGACTGGCCAGACCGTGTGAGGAGAGAGCGATGTTCCGGATCAGCCGCAGGCCGGCAGCAACAGGCGTCCAGTTCTGTGACAGCTGCGTCGAGGTCACCACCGCCGACGAGCGGGCCCGGCGACGCCACGAGCGCGCCCGGGACCAGCTCGCCGCGGCGATGGGTCCGCGGTAACCGACGCCTCGAGGAGGGGAACGACCATGACTGACGTCAACACGCAGGGTGGCTTTGCCGGCGACCCGGTGGCCGCACTGTCGGTGAGCGGAACCGGTGGCTGTTGCGGCAACCCGCCGCAGACGACGCTGTCGCTGCCCGAGCCCGCCGGCGCCGCCGCAACCTGTTGCGGCACCGCCGCCGAAGCCAAGGCGGAGAACACCTGTTGCGGCAGCGCGGCGAAGGCCGACGCCGTCGCAACCGGCAACGGCTGCTGCGGATGACCGCGCCGAACCTCCTGGACCTGGACCGGGCCCTGGCCGGCATCTCCGGCGAGCGGATGGCCGCCACGGTCACGACCTTGGCCGGCGCGCCGTTCACCGGCCGGCGGGTCGGCACCGCCGGCGGCGCCGCCGCTCGAGCCTGGCTGGCCGACCTGTTGGTCGAGGCCGGTGGCACGCTGGCCACCAGCGCGTTTCCTGTGCCGGCGATACCGGACGTGTACGCGGCGCCGACAGTTCGCTGGAGCGACGGCCGCACCACGTACCCGCTGACGTTCGGCCGCGACGTCATCGTCCATCTCTCGTCGGCCGACCTGGCCGACGGGAGAGACGGGCCGCTGGGCGTGGCCGGCGTTGATGAGCCGACAGGTCGATGGCTGCTGGTTCCAGCCGCGATGACCCTGACCGACGCCTACCGAAACGCCGGCGGTGCGCTCGGTCTGCTCGTCGGCCGGGCCGTCGACGGGGACGGCTGGCACTACACGATGCTCGCCGGCCCCGCGCCCGGACCGCTGCCGGTGCTCACCGTCGAGACCGGCCTGCACGACCGGCTGACCGCGGCGACGGGCGCTGGAGGTGCCAGTTGGTCGGCGAACGCGCCGATCCGTCGCGTCGACCTGCAAGGGACCAACCTTCATGCTCGCCTGCGCAGTGCGCGAGCGGGCGGTCCCGACCTGCTCCTGACGGCGCACTACGACGGTGTCGGCGACCACCCGCGCCTGCGGCAGCCGGCCGCGGCCGACAACGCCAGCGGGGTCGCGGTGATCTGCGAGGCGGCGCGGCTGCTGTCTGCGAGTCTTCCGGAAGGCATCGGCCTGTCGGTCGCCCTGCTCGACGGCGAGGAGGCCGGCGCGCTCGGTTCCGCGCACCACGCCGACCAACTCGCCGCTGCCGCGGACCAGCCACTGGTGATCAATGTGGACGGTGCGGGCCACCTGAACCAGACGGCCGCCATCGAGGCCGGCGGCCCGGCACATGGCCTGCTCGCCCTGCTCGACCAAGCGGGGCGACACACCGGCTTGCCGCTCGCTGCCGGTCCGGTCGCCTCGGACAACCGCCGCTACGCCGCCGCCGGCCTCGCCGCCGTCGGTATCGGAGCAGGCATGGCCGGCTACCACAGCCCAGCGGACACCGCCGACCGCGTCGACGCCGCCACCATGACCGCCATCTGTCGCCTCGTCGTCGCCACCGTCTGGCTCGCCAACTCGTCGCCGGCTAAACTTTCATCGTTGATCGGCGATAAACGATGAAGATGGTGGATCATGAGCGAGTTGCTGGACCGGGGAGTCGCCACGGCGTACGCGTCCTGGTTCCGGGCCCTGGCCGACCCGAGCCGGGTCCAGATCGTGGAGTACCTCGCGCGGAAGGCGCGGCCGATGAGCGTGGGCGAGATCGTCGCCGCGGTCGGGCTGGCGCAGTCGACCGTCTCCCAGCACCTCAAGATCCTCACCGAGGTCCGGTTCGTCCTCGTCGACCAGGTCGGCAACGCCCGCCACTACCGGATCAACAAGACGTGCATCGAGTGCTTCCCGTCGGCCGCCGACGTCGTGATGGGCAAGCCCGCACCCGGCCCGGCGGCGGGTTGTTGATGCGAACCGTTTCGAGACAAGGGAGATGCCCGTGAGTACGCCACTGGACGACCTGCCCGTCGTCGTCATCGGCGGCGGACCGGTCGGACTGGCCGCCGCCGCACACCTCGCCGAACGCCAGATTCCGTTCCTGCTGCTGGAAGCCGGCGACGCACCGGCCGCCACGGTCCGGCAATGGGGTCACGTGCGGCTGTTCTCGCCGTGGCGGTACAACGTCGACGCCGCCGCTCGCCGGCTGCTCGTCGACGCCGGCTGGGTCGAACCCGACCCGGACGTGCTGCCGACCGGCGCCCAGCTCGCCGACGACTACCTGCGGCCCCTGGCGGACCTACCGGCGCTCAAGCCCCACATCCGGTACGACGCCCGCGTCATCGCGGTCACGCGGCTCGGCATGGACCGCGTCCGCACCGCCGGCCGTGACACCACACCGCTGCTGGTCCGCCTCGCTGACGGCGACGACCTGCTGGCCCGCGCGGTGGTCGACGCGTCCGGCACCTGGACCACACCCAACGACCTCGGCGCATCCGGCATCCCCGCCCACGGCGAAGCCGAAGCAGCCGGCTTCGTCGGGCACGCGTTGCCGGACGTCCTGGGCGCCGACCGCGACCGGTTCGCGGGCAAGCGCACCCTCGTCGTCGGTGCCGGTCACTCCGCCGCCAACACCTTGCTCTCCCTGGCCGAGCTCGCGGAGCAGGTGCCGGGCACCAGCGTGGTGTGGGCGATCCGGTCGACCAGCCCGGCACGCACTTACGGCGGCGAGGCCGCCGACGCCCTTCCCGCCCGCGGCGCGCTCGGCTCCCGCCTGCGCGCCCACGTCGAGGCCGGCACCATCGAGCTGGTCACCGGCTTCGCTGTGGAGCGCCTCGAAACGACCGCCGCCGGCCAGGTACGGGTATCAGGCGCGGCGGCGAGCATCACCGCGGATCGAATCGTGTCCGCGACCGGGTTCCGGCCGGACCACACGTTCGTCTCCGAGCTGCGGCTCGACCTCGACCCGGTGCTCGGTTCCACCCGCGCCCTCGCCCCACTGATCGACCCGAACCAACACTCCTGCGGCACGGTCCCGCCACACGGCGCCGACGAGCTCGCCCACCCGGAGCCGGGCTTCTATTCCGTCGGGGTCAAGAGCTACGGACGTGCACCCACGTTCCTGCTCGCCACCGGCTACGAGCAGGCCCGTTCGGTGGTCGCCGCCGTCGACGGTGACTGGACCGCCGCCCGCGACGTCCAGCTCGACCTGCCCGAAACCGGCGTCTGCAACAGCAACCCCGTCACCGTCTCCGAGAGCGGCGGATGCTGCGGCCCGACCGCGGCAGCGACTGCCGAACCGGCCGGACGAGGACTCGCGACCGGCGTCTCCGGCGGCCTGCTCCGCGCGCCGCTCACGCTGATCCCGGTCGCCGAACCCGAGGGCGCGAGCCAGGCCGGCGGCGGCTGCTGCGGCTGAGCCGATGGTGACGCCGACGCGAACGGCCGCCGACCCCACGGTTGGCGGCCGTCGCACGGCCTTCCACGGCTGGCGGATCGTCGCCGCCTTCGCCATCACCCAGACGATCGGGTACGGCGCGCTCTACTACGCGTTCGCCGTGCTGCTGCACCCGATCGCGACCGACCTGGACGCCTCGCCGGCCACCGTCACCGGAGCCCTCACCACCGCGATCCTCGCCTGGGCAGCCACGGCCGTGCCCGTCGGGCGGTGGCTCGACAAGCACGGCGGCCGCGCCCTCATGACCACCGGCGCCGCAGCCGGCGCACTCCTGCTCGTCGCCTGGTCACAGGTCCGCACCGTCGGCCAGCTCTACCTCGTCTTCGCCGGCCTGGGCGTCACCATGGCCATGGCCCTCTACGAACCAGCGACCGCGGTCATCGTCTCCTGGTTCGGCCCTGACCGCCGCGCCCGCGCCGTACTCGCGATGATCGTGGTCGCCGGGTTCGCCAGCACCATCTTCATGCCGCTGACCGGCTATCTCGAACACCAGCACGGGTGGCGCACGACCCTGCTCATCCTCGCCGCTGTCTATGCCGCGACGGCCGTCCCGCTGCACGCCACGGTCATCCGCCGGCCACCCCACGCACAACACACCGAGCAGGCGCCCACAGCACCACCACGCCGCGAGCTCGTCCGCGCCGTATTGCGCGACGCGCGGTTCTGGTGCCTCGCCATCGCGTTCGTGGCCCACAGCGCCGCGATGAGCACCATGACCGTCCACCTGGTCGGCTTCCTCACCAGTGCCGGCCACCCCGCGACCTTCGCGGCCACCATCGCCGGCCTGCTCGGCGTCCTGTCGGTCACCGGCCGGCTGCTCCTCACCGGCGCGCAACGCCGCCTCCGGCTCACCGTGGTGGTCGCCGCCATCTTCGCCACTCAGGCCGTCGCCGCGATCACTCTTCCGTTCATCGCCGGCAGCCGCGCCGGCGCCGCCGTCGGCGTGACAGCCTTCGGAATCGGCTTCGGGGTCGCGAGCCTCGCATCCCCGGCGCTGCTGGCCGACCGCTACGGCACCACGGCTTACGGCACCATCGCCGGCACCCTCGCCACTCCGGTCACACTCGCGAAGGCGACCGCACCTCTAGGCGCCGCGGCGTTGCTCAGCATCGCCGGCGGCTATCCGCCGGTCCTGACCGCGATCGGTGGCGCGTGCTTCGTCGCCGCCATCGGAATACTCGCCCGCTCGGCCACGCCCTTCCCAAACCGCTAGCCGGCCGGACAATCACGAGTCGGCCGCGCCGCCAGCCGTTGTCCACGACATGGTCCCAACGAGGTTCGCCGCGATGAGCGTCCTGTTGGTCGGGTCCCAAGCCAACACGGTCTCGGCACGGGCGAGGGCCACCACAGTAGACACCGCGGCCGCACTGGCCCGGACGACATGTTTCTGGTCGTCTTCCGTCACGATCATCAGCTCGAACTGGCCGTCACCCTCATCGGAGCCGGCAACCCAGTTGGCGTTGAGATTCGTCACCCGACGAGTAGCTTCGCTCGCACCCGGCATCCAGGACTCACTCCTCGGCCGTCGATGGCATCAATAGGCGCACCTTGCCAGCAGGATCGGACGCGAGATGCCCCGAAGGACAGATCGGACACTCGTAGGGCCGAACGCAGGTCGCGTCTACTCGTTGCGCGAGACCAGAAAGGGCGGGAACCGAAACAGACGTTCGGTTTCCCGCCCCACTAGTTTTGGGATGCTTTGGTGCGCCGCCAGGGACTCGAACCCCGAACCCGCGGATTAAGAGTCCGCTGCTCTGCCAGTTGAGCTAGCGGCGCTCGATCGGCAACGAGACGTACGTTAGCACGCGGCCTGACGCATCTTCCAACTGGTGGCGAAGGACTTGCCGAACGCCACCAAACCGCATCGAGCGTCATGGTTACCCCCGAATGCCGCTAAATCTGAACCCAGCCTGTCAAACCGGGCACTGACCAGGCGTTACTTCGGAGAAATCGGCACTACTGGGAGGTTCCGGCTGGTTCGTGACTCAAGGTCAGCCGTGTGGCTGAGGCGCGGTATGGACAGCATCTGGCACCCTGCCGGATCGAGGTACATAGCGGGTGTGGCTGGGGCACGATGACCCCAAGGTTGCGAAGGAACGGGGACATCCATGACTCGGTTCGTGACGTGTAGAGCAGCCACCCGGACGATCCTGGCCGCCACCGTGGCCGGAGCGCTGGGGCTCACCCTGACCGCTTGCGGCGGCGCCGACCAGAAACCACCGGCCTTCGTGGCCGCCGGCGACAAGGTCGCCGCGACGCCGTCGCCGACCGCGCCGCCGGTTCCATTCCAGTTCGCCGTCACGCCCGCCGACAAGAAGAAGGACCTTCCGGTCAGCACCGAGATCGGCACGTCCGTCAAGGGCGGCCAGATCACCAGCGTCAAGGTGGTCGACAAGGCGGGCAAGGCCGTCAGCGGCGCGATGCGCGAGGACAAGTCCTCCTGGGTGCCCAGCGCACCCCTGAAGTACGACACGAGCTACACCGCGACCGTGGTCGCGACCAGCGCCGGCGGTCAGCAGGAGACGAAGAAGGTCTCGTTCTCGACCCGCGGCAAGTCGGGCAACGACGTGGGCTCCGGCCTGTATCTGTTCAACGGCAAGACGTACGGCGTCGCCATGCCCGTCGTGGTCGAGTTCAGCCCCGGCATCCCGCAGAAGGACCGGGCCGCCGTGCAGCGCCGGCTGTTCGTGCAGACCGACCCGCCGCAGCCCGGTGTCTGGCACTGGGTGAGCAGCGGCACGCAGGCCTACTACCGCGCGCCCGACTACTGGCGGCCGGGCACGAAGATCACGGTGCGCGCGGCGCTCGAGGGCATCCCGCTGTCCAACGGCCGGGTCGGCGACGAGGACCGCAAGGCGACCGCCAAGATCGGCGACAAGTTCGAGATGAAGGTCGAGAACAAGACCAAGAAGATGCAGGTCTTCAAGAACGACAAGCTGGTCAAGACGTTCCCGGTCAGCCTCGGCAAGGCGAGCACGCCCTCGTCCAGCGGCACGCTGATCGTGATGGACAAGCAGGAGCACACGGTCTTCGACACCTTCGCCGAACTCGGTCCCGAAGAGGGCTACCGCACCGACATCGACTTCGCGCAGCGGTTGACCTGGGGCGGCGAATACATCCACTCCGCTCCGTGGTCGGTCGGCGACCAGGGCGTACGCAATGTGTCGCACGGCTGTGTCAACCTGGCGCCCGCGAACGCGAGCTGGCTGTTCGGCCAGACCAAGGTCGGCGACCCGATCACCATCCGCGGCACCGAACGCAAGCTCGAGCCCGGCAACGGCTGGACCGCCTGGAACCTGAGCTGGGCGGAGTTCGTCAAGGGCAGCGCCCTGCCGGTGCCGGCCGGCCTGAAACCGGCCACGACCAGCAAGGCCGCCACGCCGACACCGACGGCCACCGATTAAGGACACTTTTCCGGTACGGTAGCTCCGCCCGATCGTTCGTACACTCGTCTGGCGTGTTCCCGCACACGGCACGAAACCGTGACGTGTCCCGAAGCGTGTTTGGGGCAACATAACTGCCGGACCACGGACTTGTGAGGGGATCTCATGCGGAGCAGCCGAGGGCACAGGCCCAAGCGCCGACCTGCGATAGTGCTGACGGCTGCCGTGCTCGCGGGATTGCTCTCCGTGACGGCCGGCTGCACCAAGGCCGGCAACGCCGCGTGGAACGACGGCTCGCAACCGGGCGCGTCCCAGTCCACCGAGCCCGACACCAAGGCCAAGGCGACGATCACGGGCCCGGCCGCGGACGCCAAGGACGTGCCCGCGTCGGCCGCCATCACGTTCGAGACGACGGACGCGGTCGAGACCTCGGTCGCACTGAAGTCCGCGGACGGCGAAGAGGTCGACGGCACGCTGTCCGCCGACAAGAAGAGCTGGCTGCCGACCGGCGCGCTCGACTGGGGCGCGACCTACACGGCGACGGTGAACGCGACAGGTGACGACGGCAAGACCGCGACCGCCGAGAGCACGTTCAAGGTCATGGCCAAGCCCAACAACACGATCTCGGTCAGCAGCTTCCTGGGCGACAACGCGGTGGTCGGCGTCGGCATGCCGATGATCGTCAAGTTCGGCAAGGCGATCCCGCAGGACTACCGCGACGACGTGCAGCGCCGCCTCAAGGTCACGACCGAGCCGGCGCAGGAGGGCATCTGGGCGTGGATCAGCCCGACCGAGATCCACTTCCGGCCCGAGAAGTTCTGGAAGGCCAACACGAAGGTCCACTACAAGCTGCAGACCGGCGGCCTACCGGTGGGTAGCGGCGGTTTCCTCCGCAACGACCTCACCGTCGACCTGAAGATCGGCCCGGCCCTGGTGATGACGGTCGACAACCGCACCAAGCGGATGACCGTCACCAAGGACGGCAAGGTCATCAAGACCATCAAGGTCAGCCTCGGCAAGAAGACCACCCCGTCGTCCAGCGGCACGATGATCGTGATCGAGAAGAAGCGCAAGACCGTCTTCGACACGTTCGAGGAGCTGGGCCCGGAAGAGGGCTACCGCACCGACATCGACTACGCGCAACGCCTGACGTGGGGCGGCGAGTTCATCCACGCCGCGCCGTGGTCCGAGGGCCAGCAGGGCTCGGTCAACGTCTCACACGGCTGCGTCAACGTCTCGATGGCAGACGGCGCGTGGCTCTTCGGCCAGACCCGCATCGGCGACCCGATCACGGTCAAGGGCACGGAACGCAGGCTCCAGAACGGCAACGGCTGGACCGACTGGAACATGACGTTCGCGGAATACGCCGAAATGAGCGCGATCCCGCTTTCAGACCAGTAGCTGTCCCGGGTCCGCGGTGGTGCGGACCGTCGCTCCCGCCGGACACCGGACCGGGCCCCAGGGGGCCCGGCCCTGCCATGTCCGCGGTGGGCCGAGCTCAAGGCCGGCCCAGCGCCTCGACGACGCATGGAGCCCGGCTCCGGCCCGCGAACGTTGGTGCCTGCCATTCGCAGCGACGTTCCGTGCCCACGGCTTCGCGGTCTCCGACGTCGCCTCGAAGATCGGCTCGAGCCGGCCGATGTGGTCCTCGCCGGCCAGATCGAGCGGTGGCTCGCGGCGATCCTGACAACGTCAGTCCTGCGGGCGCCAACGGCGAGCGCCCGACGTCCGGCCAACCCTTGGACCCGCCGGACCCGGGTTCGTCGTCGACCATCGGCTTCGGCGTCTTCGAGGCGGGCAAGGCGCGGCACCTGCGGGGCCACCGCGCGGACACGGCGGCCATAGAATGTGATCGCTTGATGCCGGTGCGGCCGAAGGAGGCGCAGATGTCTGTTCGACGCGCCGAGGGCCTGCGGTTCCTCTCCGGGATCATCCTGACGTCGACGGACCCCACACGGCTGGTCGCGTTCTATCGCGACGTCCTCGGCCTGCCCCTGGCCGACGAGCGGCACGGCGACTCAGCGCCGCACTGGGCCTGCGAGCTGGGCGACGTGCACTTCGCGATCCACGCCGCGGCCGACTATCCCGGCGAGCCGACCGCGGTCGGGTCGGTCAAGCTCGCGTTCATGGTCTTCGACCTCGCCCCACTCGTCGCCTGGCTGGCCGAGAGCGGCGTCGAACTCTGCTACCCGCCGGAGGAGTTCGGCACGGAGTCCCGGATCACCGCGGTCCGTGACCCGGACGGCAACCTCGTCGAACTCACGGAGCTGGGCCCGAGCTGGCTGGACCACCTACGCGACCACCGCGCCAACGGCGGCGACCTGGTGACGCACTGGACCGCGCGGAAGCGGTAGCCGCACGCAACAACGTGCCAACGGCGTCGTGGGCGCTGCGATTCCTTGTGCCCGCCTGGGACTGGCGCGAACGGCGCGTGGCTGCGATCCCGACGGATTCGTGCGGACCTCCTGCGAGCGGCGGGTGGACCGCACGAACGCCGGGTGGCTGCTCCCGATGGATTCGTGCGGGGGCTCCTGCGGGCGGCGGGTGGACCGCACGGACGCCGGGTGGCGGTCCTCCCGACGGATTCGTGCGGGGGCTCCTGCGAGCGGCGGGTGGACCGCACGAACGCCGGATGGCTGCCCTCCCGACGGATTCGTGCGGGCCTCCTTCGAGGGGCGGGCGGACCGCACGACGTGGTGCACTGGGACTGGTCCGTCGCCGAGCCGATGGCGCGCGGGGTGTCGTTTCCGGCCGCCGACTACGACGCCGAGGTCGCCCGCGTTGCGCTCGACCACTCGTGGGAGACGCCCGAACGCACCGCGGGCCGGCTCGTGCTCACCGCGCTCGACCGCGATCGCCTTGCCGCACACGGCCTCCGGCCGTCCTGGGTCGGGAACCATCATCGTGACCCCGAGCAGTTCCGCGTCGTGCTGACGATCGGTGACGACTACCAGATCTTCGTTTCCGCGCCTTGGCGGGGCCGCAGTCCGGAAGATCTCTCCGACCGCGTCAGCGCCGAGTTGGCGCGCCCGCCGCGCGAATGGCAGGCGACCTGGCATGCGATCCCGTCGACGCTGCACGAGCCACCGTCCATCGCCGGACGTCGCTGGCGGCGCCAACCGATCTAGGCGCTGGGCGTCAGCGCCGACGGGTCGGGCCCTTGATGGCGAACGCGTCGGTGAGGCCGCAGATCTACCCACGAGGCCGCCGTCGGCGCCTGGAAGCCGCAGGCGTAACAAAGGATCAGGCGCCAGCCGCGCGCACTGGGGCGGCCGGCGCCTTGGCGTCGACCACCGCATCAGCGGCCCGGCCGGCGTCGGGATAGAGGACGACCAGCACCCCGACACCGACGACCAGCCCGATGAGCTGGGCGACGACAAAACCGGGCACCGATGCCGGAGCGATGCCGGCGAAGGAGTCGGTGAACACCCGCCCGACCGTCACAGCCGGGTTGGCGAAGGAGGTCGACGATGTGAACCAGTACGCCGCACCGATGTACGCGCCGACCGCCGCCGGCGTCACCGAAGCCCGCCCGGCCCGGGCCAGCGCGAAGACCAGCAGCACCAGACCGCCGGTCGCGACGACCTCGCCGAGCCACAGCGGCGCGCCGCCGCGCCGTGTCGAGGACAACGCGACCGCCGGCAGGTCGAACATCAGGTTCGCGACCACACATCCCGCGACGGCGCCGACGAGCTGCGCGACGAGGTAGCCGCCCAGCTCACGAGCCGACAGGCCGGCCCGGTCGCGCCGGCCGAGCCACCAGTCGGCGAGCGAGACGACCGGGTTGAAGTGCGCGCCGGACACCGGTCCGAAGATCAGGATCAGCACGGCCAGCGCGAACGCGGTCGCGATCGAGTTCGCCAGCAGTTGCAGGCCCGCCTCCCCGGGTGACAGCCGGGTGGCCATCGCGCCCGAGCCGACGACGGCGCTGACGAGCAGGCCGGTGCCGAGCGCCTCGGCCAGTGCCCGCCGCCCCAGGCCGGGCCGGCTCATCGAACCGGTACGCCCAACTCGGCCAGCAGCCCCCGGACCCGCCGCTCGATCTCGTCGCGGACTGGGCGCACCTCGGCCACTCCCTTGCCGGCCGGGTCGTCGAGCTCCCAGTCCACGTACCGCTTGCCGGGAAACACCGGGCACGCGTCGCCGCAGCCCATGCTGACCACCACGTCCGCGGCCCGCACCGCGTCGTCGGTCCACCGCTTCGGATGCTCGCCGGAGATGTCGATGCCACGCTCCCGCATGGCCTCGACCGCGGCCGGGTTGACTTCGGCGCCGGGCTCGGACCCGCCGGACCAGCCGACCGCACGGTCGCCGGCGAGGTGCCGGAAGAAGCCGAGCGCCATCTGGCTGCGCCCGGCGTTGTGGACGCAGACGAACAGCACGGCCGGGAGTGCTTCAGTCACGATTTTCCTTGAGGACGGGGACCAGGCGATCCACCCGGTCCGCGATGTCGTCGTACGCCCGCGCGAACGCGGCATCGGTGTCGACGCGCGCGGGATCCGGGACCGACCAGTGCATCGCGGTCGGCGTGCCGAGGCGTTCGTGGGCCTGGTCGCACACCGAGATGACCAGGTCGTCGGGCCGGACCACGTCGTCGACGTGCACGGGCCGCACCCGACCGAGGCGCAGACCGTGCCGCCGGCCGATCCGCACGGCCCGCGGATGCACGCAGGATGCCGGCTCGGTGCCGCCTGACGCCGTGACCACCTTCGCGCGCGCGGCCAGCAACGCCGCCGCCAACTGGGAGCGCGCCGAGTTGTGCGTGCACACGAACACCACCCGCGATGCCGGGACGCGTTGAGGTGTGAGCAGCCCCGCGAGCGCGTCCCGCCGGAGCCGCAGATAACTGCGCCGCCGGTCGCCCTCCGACCTCGTCCGGCGCACCAGGCCGGCGTCTTCCAGCACCCCGACGTGATGGGCCATCAGGTTCGTCGGCAGGCCCAGCAACCGCGCCAGCTCGCCCGGAGACGCGTCGCTGACGACGAGCCGGTCGACGATCGCCAGGCGCGCCGGGTCACCGAGCGCCGCATGGGTCCGCGCCCGCTGCTCGACAGATAGCTCAGCAACCATTGAGGCAATATTCGTTGAGCCAACGCGCCCAGTCAAGCGAACTGATGGTTGACCCGACTTCGGCCACGGCGACCGGCCCACTCGATCAAGATCACGGTCGACGGCAAGGCGCTGCGGTTGCCGACTTGCGAACGGCCGGGCAAGGTCTTCCCGGACAACCACCCCGTCGTCCTCAGCAGCAGTCGTCGCCGCGCCAGGCTTCGTGGCCCTCCTTGACCGCCACGCCGGCGATGACCAGGGCGGCCAGTGGGTCCGCCCACGACCAACCCAGCCAGGCGTTGAGGACCAGGCCCGCGAGCAGCACCGCGGACAGGTAGGTACAGAGCATCGTCTGCGTCGAGTCGGCGAGCACGGTCGCCGAGCGCAGTTCCCGGCCGGTGCGGCGCTTCGCGGCCACGAGCAGCGGCATCACGATCAGCGACGCGATTGCCAGGCCGATGCCGACCGGGCTCGGGTCGGCCTCGTCGCCGAAGGTCAGCGCGCGGACCGAGTCGAAGGTGACCCAGGCGGCCAGGGCGAAGAAGGACACCGCGATGAGCCGCAGGGCGAGCCGCTCCCGGCCCTCCGGGACCCGGGCGCGGAACTGCCAGATGATCACGGCGGCGCTGGAGACCTCGACGAAGGAGTCGAGACCGAACCCGATCAAGGCGGCCGACGAGGCCGCGGCGCCCGCGGCGATCGCGACGACACCCTCGACCAGGTTGTACGCCGCCGTCGCGTAGGCGAGCCACAGGCTGCGGCGCGACAGCACAGCGCGGCGGGCCGCGACCGTCATCGGATCAGCCCGTCTCGAGCAGCCCCGCGCGGACCGACGGCCAGCCGCGCAGCACCGCGGCCACGTCGGGCGGTGCGGCGGCGACCGCCGCGGCGTGTGCGGCCGCCAAGGCGTCGTCCACCAGCACCGGCTGGCCCGTCGACGCCGACTCGACCGCGCACAGCACCATCGCGAGGCTCAGCACGTTGCGGTGCACCCTGGTCGGCGGGCGTTGGCCCGAGCGCAGCGCCGCGACGAAGGCCGCGAGTGACGCGCTGATCGTTTCCTGCAGCGAGCTCGCCGGACCGGCCAGGTCGCCGTCCCACGACGCCGTGCCCGCCGCCGTGTGGGCGTGCCAGTTGCCGTTCCACGAGGTGTCATAACCCGTGCTGCACCACGACGCCGTGTACGAGTACCGCGCACCCGACGCGAAGCGGAACACCGCGTTGGCCGAGGCGTCGCCCGCGTACCAGCTCCACGGCGGGTTGTAGGCGTCGCAGTAGACCCGCACCGGCTCGTCGTCGAGCAGAAAGCGCGCCGTGTCGAACGCGTGGATCGCCATGTCCAGCAGCAGCGGGTGTTCCATCGTCTCGCGGAACCCGCCGAACCGCGGGCCGCGGTAGAACTCCGTCGTCAGCGAGCCCACCGTGCCCAGCGCGACGATCTGCTTCTTGAAGGCCGCCAGGCCCAGCTCGAACCGGCGCGACTGGCTGACCGCGAACAGCGTGCCGGTCAGCTCCGACAACGCGGCCAGGGACAGTGCCTGCGGCAGGTTCGACGTCAGCGGCTTCTCGCCCAGCACCGGCAACCCGAGCCGCAGCGCGCACGCGGTGATGTCGAAGTGGGCGGCGGGGACGGTCGCGTCGATGACGAAGTCGGCGCCGTCCGCGACCGCCGACAGCGTGGTCGCCCACGGGACCCGGTCCCGGGCGGCCCGGGCGGCGGCGGCGCCGTCCAGGTCGACGACCGCCGCCAGCTCCACGTCCGGGCTCGCCGCGACGGCGTCCAGCCACTGCGCACCCATCGCCCCGGCACCCACCAGGACGGCGCGCAGACTCACGAGTACCAGCCCGTCGGCGCGTACGCGATCGGCGTCGTCTGTCGCTTCCGCGGCCCGGAGCCGGCCGCCCAGACCGCGGCGTTCGCGATCACCCGCCGCACGTCGGGGTGGTGGTAGACCGGGTAGTCCTGGTCACCGGGGCTGAAATAGAACACCCGACCGCGTCCCCGCCGCCACGCACAGCCGCTGCGGAACACCTCGCCGCCGCTGAACGAGCTGACGAACACGAGCTCGTCGGGCGCGGGGATGTCGAAGAACTCGCCGTACATCTCCTGGCGGTCGATCACGATCGGGCTCGGCACGCCGGCGGCGACCGGGTGCGTCGGGTCCACCGTCCACACCAGCTCGCGGTCGTCGCCGTTGCGCCAGCGCAGCGCGCAGGTCGTGCCCATGAGGCGTTTGAAGATCTTTGACCAGTGGCCGGAGTGCAGCACGACCAGGCCCATGCCGCCGAGCACCGCCTCCTGCACCCGGTCGACCACGTCGTCGCTGACCTCGTCGTGCGCGATGTGCCCCCACCAGGTCAGCACATCGGTCGACTCGAGCACCGCCGCCGGCAGACCCTGGTCGGGTGAGTCCAATGTGGTGCACCGCACGGTGACCGGGACGGTGGCGTACGAGGCGATCCCCGCCGCGATCGTCTCGTGCATCCCCTCGGGATAGAGCGCGGCCACGTTGGCGTCACGTTTCTCGTGGCGGCCCTCGCCCCACACGGTCACGCGGATCGGTTCGTCGGCCATCGGCGCTCGCTTCCGGGTCGAGGATCTCTACCCGGCATTCTCGACGAGCCGCGTCCACCCCGCCAGCCTTCGCGGACGGCACAGGTCTCGCCGAACGCGATGTCTGGAAACCGCCAGCATGCTCGCGGTCGGTCGGGCGAGAATCCGCTCATGATCGGTGAAACGCGGGGAATCCGGATTCGGCATCGCGGGCATGAACCGCAGGTCCATCCCACCGCCTACGTCGCTCCGACGGCCACGCTGGTCGGCGATGTCCGCGTGGGGCCGAGGGCGCGGGTGATGTACGGCGCGGTGCTCGATGCCGAGGGGTCTCGGATCGAGGTCGGGGAGGCGGCGGTGGTCTGCGAGAACGCGGTGCTGCGCGGGTCCGCGGTCGCCGGCGATCAGCCGGTGCTGGTCGGCGACCACGTCTTCGTGGGGCCGCATGCCACGCTGCTGGGCTGCGAGGTCGGCAGGTGCGTCTATGTGGCGACCGCGGCGACGGTTCTGCAGAGCGCCCGGCTCGGGGCCGGCTCGGTCGTCGCTGTCGGCGCGCTCGTCCATGCGCGCACTGTTCTGCCGGACGAGTACTTCGTGCCGCCGCACACCGTCGCGCTCGACGCGCCGGTGCGGCTGCTGGCCCCTGGTGATCCGGGCCTGGCCGAGGCGGTCGGGCGGGTGGGCTTCGCGCAGGTGGCCTTCGGTGTCGACACGGAGTGGACCGACCGGATCAACCGGTACGAGCAGATCGCGGAGGTGCGCGTCGCCGAGTTCGGCACGCACGCGGACGACGAGGTTCTGAACCCCGGCTAGGGGTGGTTCAACGCCGCGGCGCGGGTGCGGATCTCGTCCACCACCGACGGGTCGGCCAGCGTGGTCGTGTCGCCCAACGCGCGCTCCGACGCGATGTCGCGGAGCAGCCGGCGCATGATCTTGCCCGACCGGGTCTTCGGCAGCTCCGGTGTGAACACGATGTTCGCCGGCGCGGCCAGCTTGCCGATCTTGTCGGCCACGTGTTGCCGCAACTCCGCGACCGCCCGCGGCGAACCGTCCGCGCCGCCCTTGAGCGTCACGTACGCGACGATCGCCTGGCCGGTGCGTGGGTCCGGGCGCGCGCAGACGGCGGCCTCGGCCACGCTCGGGTCGTCGACCAGCGCGCTCTCCACCTCGATCGTGGAGATCCGGTGGCCGGACACGTTCATCACGTCGTCGATCCGGCCGAGCAGCCAGAAGTCGCCGTCCGCGTCGACCCGCGCGCCGTCCCCGGCGACGTAGTGGCCCGGGAAGCGCGACCAGTACGTCTTGACGTACCGCTCCGGGTCGCCGTGGATCCCGCGCAGCATGGCCGGCCACGGCCGGTCGAGCACCAACTGGCCGTCCGATCCGACGCCGGCGGGCCGGCCGTCGGAGTCCAGCACAGCCGCGTCGACGCCGACGAACGGGCGGCCCGCCGAGCCCGGCTTGAGCGCGCTCCGGCCGGGCAGCGGCGTAATCATGATCATCCCGGTCTCGGTCTGCCACCACGTGTCGACGACCGGCGCGCGGCCGCTGCCGATGTGCGTGCGGTACCAGGACCACGCCTCCGGGTTGATCGGCTCACCGACGCTGCCGAGCACGCGGATCGACGACAGGTCGTGCCGGGCGGCGAACTCCGGACCCCATTTCATGTGGGTACGGATCGCGGTGGGCGCCGTGTAGAGCACGGTGACGCCGTACCGCTCGACGATGTCCCACCACCGGTCCCGCTCGGGGAAGTCCGGTGTGCCCTCGTAGAGCACGCTCGTCACGCCGTTGCACAGTGGACCGTAGACGATGTAGCTGTGGCCGGTGATCCAGCCGATGTCGGCCGCGCACCAGTACACGGTGTCCGGTCGGATGTCGAAGACGTAGCGGTGCGTGGCCGCGACGCCGACCAGGTAGCCCGCCGTCGTGTGCACGATCCCCTTCGGCTTCGCGGTCGTCCCGCTGGTGTACATCAGGAACAGCAGCGCCTCCGCGTCGAGCGGCGCGCAGGGACAGTTGGCCGGGTCGTCGTCCACATTGGCGCTGGCATCGTCGTACCAGACGTCCCGCCCGGGCGTCATCGACACCGGGCCGTCCGTGCGCCGGACCACGACGCAGCGGCGTACGCCCGGCGCCGAGGCCAACGCCCGGTCGGCGACCGACTTGAGCGGCACGGTCCGCCCGCGTCGCCACGACTCGTCCTGGGTCACCAGCACCTGGCAACCCATGTCGTTGATCCGGCTGGCCAGCGCGTCCGCGGAGAAGCCGCCGAACACCACCGTGTGCGGTGCGCCGAGCCGGGCGCAGGCCAGCATCGCGACCGGCAGCTCCGGCACCATGCCGAGGTAGATGGCGACGTTCGTGCCGCGGCCCACGCCCAGCTTCGACAGCGTGTTGGCGAACCGGACCACCCGCCGCTGCAGCTCGGCATAGGTGAGGGCGAGCCAGTCGCCGACCGGCTCGCCCTCCCAGTGGTACGCGACCTTCCCGCCGTCGCCGGCCTCGACGTGCCGGTCGACGCAGTTCCAGCAGGCGTTGAGCCGGCCGCCGAGATACCACTTCGCGTACGGCGGATCCCACTCGCGCAGCGTGTCGAACGGCGTGAACCAGTCGACCCGTTCGCGGCCCTCCCGGGTCCAGAACTCGTCCGGATCCTGGTCCCAGAAGTCCATCACTGTGACGTGGTCGCCGGCGTCCGGCGTGCGCTGCGCCGTTCCAGGTCGATGTGGATCGGGCCGCCCATCTTGAGGACCTTGCGGCCCAGGAGGCCGTTGATCAGCCCGGCCGACGACGCGTACCAGGCCACCAGCGCCGCGATCACGCCGAAGTAGCCGCCGATCCGGACCACCTGGTTGTTGTCGATGAAGAACCCGACGCAGAGCACGACCAGCGTGACGCCCACGAAGAAGAACAGCAGGAACAGCGCCTCGTTGACCTGGCTCGCCCACAGCGTCAGGTAGGCGTTGAACAACGCGAACGCCAGGAAGATCCAGGCGAGGTCGTTGCGCTGCGCCGCGGCGCCGGCCCCGGGCGCGACGAGGATGACGTACAACGCCAGGCCGAGATAGAACGCGCCGTACATCGAGAAGGCGACCGTGCCGAACAGGT
This sequence comes from Asanoa sp. NPDC050611, assembly GCF_040654855.1. Taxonomy (NCBI): domain Bacteria; kingdom Bacillati; phylum Actinomycetota; class Actinomycetes; order Micromonosporales; family Micromonosporaceae; genus Asanoa; species Asanoa sp. NPDC050611. The sequence continues at coordinate 20,017 of NZ_JBFAIU010000024.1, read as the reverse complement.
CGCGGTTGCGGAACGACCACATTCCGGCGAGCAGCTGCACCAGGCCGCCGGCGAAGATGCCGAACGTCAGCCAGGCGACCGTGCCGCTCGTCCAGCCCGCGTTGAACGCGGAGAACATGAAGGTGGCCAGCGCGAACGCGGCCAGGCCCAGAGGCACGGCGTCGGCGACGCCGCCCCGGATGCCGAACCGTTCGTCGGCCGCGGCGTCCTCCCGGCGCCCGGCCATGGCCATCTGCCCCTGCTCGGGCAGCGTCATGCGCGGGTCGCCGGGCCGGCCGCCGGTCGGCCGGTTCGGTTCGCCCATCGCGGGTGACTGGCTGGTCATCGCGACCCCCTCTTCTGCAGACAACGCACCGGACGCGCGTGCGGCGTGCGCCAGCGGTGGCGGAAGAGACGGTGCACAACCCGGTCCATGGCGATCGGGCCGCCGGGAACAGCGCCCGACACGTGCGCAATTCCACTATTTCATCGGGCTGTCGGACTGCCCGGCGTTCGCCGCTTTACGGAACGGGATGGGCTCCTGTGGCGCCTGAACCGCGGTCCGCGATCAGCGCACCGACGCCGTCGAGGATGCGGGCCAGGCCGAAGTCGAGCGCCTGGTTCTGCTGGTCCGGGCGCACCTCGCGGAGCGCGGCGCTCAGTGCGGGGAAGCGGTCCTCCCGGCCGGCGACGAGGCCGGCGATCGCGTCGTCCAACGCGCCCTCGGCGTCCACGGGGGTCGCCGTGGTCTGCGCCGCCAGGTTGCGCGCGTGGCCCACGAGGATCACGGCCACGTCCAGCATCTCGTCGCCGCGCAGGCCGGTGCCGGTGAGCGCGGCCACCGCCGACTCCAGCCAGCCGAGCTCGTTGGGGCCGATCAGGCGGGCGCCGACCGCGGCCTCCAGCGCCCACGGATGCGCCACGAACGCCGCGAAGAGCGCGCGTGCCCAGGCGTCCAGGGCCGCTCGCCAGTCGCGGTCGTCGAGGTCCGGCGGGCCGTCGAGGCCGATGTCCAGCATCAGCGCGACCAGTTCCGCCTTGCCCGGCACGTACCGGTAGAGGGCCATCTTGGTGACGCCGAGCTGGTCGGCGACGCGCTGCATGGTGACCGCGGCGAGCCCGTCGGCGTCGGCGATCGCGATGCCGGCCCGCGCGATGTCGGCCAGCGTGAAGGCCGGCCGAGGCCCGCGCCTGGGTACGGGAGCCGGCTCCCACAACAGCTTGTCCATCGTCCGCCACCTTAAGGGCTTGCGACCCAGCAAAACTGTGTCTAACGTAAATCGTATCTGAGAGACACAGTTTTGGGGAGGGTTCCATGAGCAACGAACTGAGCGGGTTCCGGGTCCTGATCTCCGGCGCCGGGATCGCCGGGCCGGCGCTGGCCTGCCGGCTTGCCGACGCGGGCGCGGAGACCACCGTGGTCGAGATCTCGCCCGGGCTGCGGACCAGCGGGTTCGCCGTCGACTTCCGCGGGCCGACGCACCTGCGGGTGCTGGAGCGGCTCGGCGTGCGCGCCGAGCTCGAGGCGGTGCAGACCCATGCGGGCGCGATGCGTACGGTCGACGCCGCCGGGCGGACCATCTTCGAGCTTCCGGCCGAGTTCGCCGGCGGCGACGTCGAGGTCCGCCGCCGCGACCTGACCGCCGTGCTGCACCGGCGTTCCGCCGACCGGGTCCGCTACGTGTTCGGCGACTCGATCACCGCGCTGCGCGACGGCCCCGCCGGGGTCGAGGTCGCGTTCCGCGGCGGGGGCACCGGCACCTACGACGCCGTGGTGGGCGCCGACGGCATGCACTCGACGGTGCGGCGCCTGGCGATCGGGCCCGAGGAGCGGTTCGTCAAGCACCTCGGCTACCACATCGCGGGTTGGGACGTGCCGAACGACTTGGGCGCGATCCCGACCGCGCAGCAGTACAACGTGCCTGGCCGGATGGCCAGCGTGGCCGCCGACGACCGCGACCCGACCCGCGCCGGCGCGCTGTTCGTCTGGGCCTCCGGGCCGCTCGGCGTCGGCTGGCAGGACCAGGCCGCGCAGAAGCGCGCCGTGGACACCGCCTTCGCCGGCCTGGGCTGGCACGTGCCGCGGTTGCTGGCCGGGCTCACCGACGTGCCGGACCTCTACTTCGACGCGATCAGCCGGGTGTCCGTGCCGACGTGGCACAAAGGGCGGGCCGTGCTGCTCGGCGACGCCGCGTGGGGAGTGACCCTGGGTGGCATGGGCGTCGGCACGGGCGTGGTCGGCGCCTACGTGCTGGCGGGGGAGCTGGCGCGGACCGGCGGCGACGTCACGGCCGCGTTCGCGGCCTACGAGGAGCGGATGCGGTCGTACGCCGGGCGGTGGCAGAAGGGCGCCAGCCCGGGCAGGTTCCTGGCTCCCGCGAGCCGGCCGGGCCTCTGGTTCCGCAACACGATGTTCCGCCGCGCGGCCGTCCGACGCCTGCTGGTGAGCAGCTCGACCGCCCTGGCCAAGTCGAGCGACCTGCCCGACTACCCGTGACCGCCCGACGTGCGCTACCGTTCTGACAGCTGTCAGATGACAGTTGTCAGAACGCACGGACGGGGTTTGCGAATGAGCCTTCCATTCCAGGACGCGGTGGCCGACGACCCGCGCTACACCAAGCGCGGTGCGGTGTTCGTGCCGGCCGGTGAGGGGATCCAGCGCTGGGTCGCCGGCGACATGTACTCGGTCAAGGTCACCGCCGAGCAAACCAATGGCCTGCTCGGCTTCATCGAAGCCTCCGTTCCACCGGGTGGCGGCCCGGTGGCACACGTGCACAACACCGACAGCGAGGCGTTCTACGTGCTGGACGGGGAGTTGGAGTTCCTCGACGGCGACGAGACGTACACCGCCCGCGCCGGGGACTTCGTCTTCGTGCCGCCTGGCATCCGCCACCGCTTCCGGAACAAGGCCCTGCACACCGCGAAGATGCTGTTCCTGTTCAGTCCCGGTGGTCTGGAGGAGTCGTTCGTGGTCGGTGGCGACGAGCCGGTGCCCGGCCAGCCGGTGCCGGCCTGGGACCTGGCGCGGATCACCAGGATGATGGCGGACATCAGCCACCTGAACCTCAGCACCGACATCCTGCCGGAGAGCGCCGACAACTAGCCGCTCACCCGATCGGGGCGCGTCTGTCGGCCGGCCAGGGTCGTTAAGCCCAAGGCTGGTTGGCAGACGACCCCGGGGGCCCGCTTTGACGTCCGTAGTTCCAAAGCCGATCGTCACGCGTCCATGGCCGGTGCGGGATCAACCGCGGGGCAACGCGCTCGCCCGTCTGATCCGCACCACGGACGCGAAGCAGATCGGGCTCCTGTACCTCACCACCGCCTTCGGCTTCTTCGTGGCCGGCGGAATCATGGCCATGCTCATGCGCGCGGAGCTGGCCCGGCCCGGCCTGCAGTTCCTGTCGACGGAGCAGTACAACCAGCTGTTCACGATGCACGGCACGATCATGCTGCTGCTGTTCGCGACCCCGATGCTGTTCGCGTTCGCCAACTTCATCGTGCCGCTGCAGATCGGCGCGCCGGACGTCTCGTTCCCGCGGCTCAACGCGTTCGCGTACTGGCTGTACCTGTTCGGCGGCTCCCTGGTGCTGATCAGCTTCCTGACGCCGAGCGGCGCGGCCGACTTCGGATGGTTCGCCTACACGCCACTGAGCGACGTGGAGAACTCACCCGGCGTCGGGCCGAACATGTGGCTGGTTGGCCTGGTCATCTCCGGTCTCGGCACCATCCTGGGCGCGGTCAACATGATCACCACGATCGTCACCCTGCGGGCGCCCGGCATGACGATGTTCCGGATGCCCATCTTCACGTGGAACATCCTGCTGACCGCCGTGATGATCATCTTCGTCTTCCCGCTGCTCGCCGCGACACTGCTCGCCCTCGGCGCGGACCGAATACTCGACGCCAAGGTGTACGACCCGTCGACGGGCGGCCCGCTGCTGTGGCAGCACCTCTTCTGGTTCTTCGGCCATCCCGAGGTCTATATCGTCGCGATCCCGTTCTTCGGCATCATCACCGAGGTCATCCCGGTCTTCTCGCGCAAGCCCATCTTCGGCTACAAGGGCCTGGTCGGCGCGACGATCGCCATCACCGTCCTGTCGATGACCGTGTGGGCGCACCACATGTTCGCCACGGGCCAGGTGCTGCTGCCGTTCTTCAGCTTCCTGAGCTATCTGATCGCCGTGCCGACCGGGGTCAAGTTCTTCAACTGGATCGGCACCATGTGGCGCGGCCAGCTCACGTTCGAGACACCGATGCTGTTCGCCATCGGCTTCCTCGTCACGTTCCTGTTCGGCGGGCTGACGGGCGTGCTGCTGGCCAGCCCGCCGGTGGACTGGCACGTGTCCGACTCGTACTTCGTGGTGGCGCACTTCCACTACGTGCTGTTCGGGACGATCGTGTTCGCCGTGTACGCGGGGGTCTACTTCTGGTTCCCGAAGATGTTCGGCCGGATGCTCGACGAGCGGCTCGGCAAGATTCACTTCTGGCTGACGTTCATCGGCTTCCAGACCACGTTCCTGGTGCAGCACTGGCTGGGCAACGAGGGCATGCCCCGGCGGTACGCGGACTATCGGCCGACGGACGGCTTCACCACGCTGAACGAGATCTCGACGATCGGGGCGTTCATCCTCGGCGCCTCGACGCTGCCGTTCATCTTCAACTGCTGGAAGGCCTACAAGGCCGGTCCCGTGGTGCTGGCCGACGACCCCTGGGGGCACGGCAACTCGATGGAGTGGGCGACCTCCTCGCCACCACCGCTGCGCAACTTCGACCGGATGCCGCGGATCCGGTCCGAGCGGCCGGCCTTCGACGCGAAGTTCCCGGAGCTGGCGGCCGGCGCACAGTCGATCGCGGGGCCGCCGGAGGGCGGGGCGAAGCCGTTCTCACGGGAGTCCGACGGCGGCGCCTCGTACCCGGAGGACAAGCCCCGGCGTTGACCGCGGCCCGCGTACGCATCGAGAAATTTCGTTAGGTCTATTTACTGTTAGGTTTCTTTACCTTATCTTATGGGCCAGAAGGGATCGGTATCGCTCTATGAAGTGAGGAGGACTTCATGCGTAGACGCATCCTGCTTCCGGTGCTGACGGTCGCCGCCCTGCTGGTCTCGATGTTCCTGGCCGCGCCGGCACAGGCGCACGGCTACATCTCCTCACCGCCCAGCCGGCAGGCGATGTGTGCGCAAGGTCGGGTCGCCAACTGCGGCGACATCGTGTACGAGCCGCAGAGCGTCGAGGCGCCGAAGGGCTCCCTGCAGTGCAACGGCGGTGGCAGCCGGTTCGCCGTCCTCAACGACAACAGCCGCAACTGGCCCGCGACCTCGGTCGGGCAGAACGTCACGTTCAACTGGGTGATCACCGCCCGGCACGCGACGAGCACGTGGGAGTACTTCGTCAACGGCTCCCGGATCGCGGTCTTCGACGACCACGGCGCCCAACCCGGCGCGACCAAGTCGCACAACGTCAGCCTCGGCGGCCGCACCGGCCGGATGACCGTGCTGGCCCGCTGGAACGTCGCCGACACCGCGATGGCGTTCTACGCCTGCGTCGACCTCCAGGTCGGCAGCGGCGGCGGTGGGGGCACCAACCCGCCTCCGCCACCCCCGCCGACGTGTGGCAGCCCGTGGAGCGCGAGCGCGGTCTACAACGGCGGCGCGATCGTCTCCTACAACGGCCGGCGCTGGCAGGCCCAGTGGTGGACGCAGGGCGAGCAGCCCGGCACCACCGGCGAATGGGGCGTCTGGCGAGACCAGGGCGCCTGCTCGTAACCCGCTCCCGTGGCCCGCGCCGCCCCGCACCGGGGTGGCGCGGGCTCCTGCCTCCGGAGGGTTGCCGATGAGACGACGGCTCGCTGCCGCCCTGGCCGCGACGTTGCTCCTGCTCGCGGGCTGTGGCAAGGGCGGGGAGGCGGCGGCCGCGCCGGCACCGTCCTACAACGACACCGACGTGATGTTCCTGCAGATGATGCTCGCCCACCACGAGCCGGCAGCCAAGCTGTTGGCGCTGGGTGAGCGGCAGGCGGGTGACCCGGCGGTCAAGGCGGTCGCCACGGAACTGTCCGCCGCCCAGGCCGCCGAGACCGACACGATCCGGGCGCGGTTGACGAGCTGGGGCCGGCCGCTGGTCTCCACGGCACACGCCGGCGCGCACAAGGCACACGGCGGCCTCCCGCTGCTCGACGATGCCCAGCTGCTCAAGCTGTCCGCGCTGACCGGTCCCGAGTTCGACACGACGTTCCTCACGATGCTGATCGGCCACCAGCACGGCGCGGTGGAGCTGGCCCGCATGGAGACGGCCTCGGGCATCGACCCGGCGACCCGCGACCTGGCCTCCCGCACCGACGAGACCGTGCGCACCCAGATCCAGCGTCTACTGCGGATGGTCGGGTAGGGCCAGATGACGTCTGGTGGTGGGTCGTGGACGCTACCGGCGCCGTATCCCGGTGATTCTGGGACGCCGCCGGGCGGCTGGGCCCGTCGCGGGCCGCGTCGATCGGCAAAACAGGCGCTAGAAGACCACGCGGGCGGCGTCGAGGGGGCTGTCCGGTGGTAGGTCCACGCCGTCGCGGCCCGACAGGTGGAGCATCATGCCGAGCGTGTCCGCGGTGACCGACTCCACCGGCGGCCCGGTGCCGATCTCCCAGACGCCGCCGGCGGGACCGGTCAGCTCCAGGCGCAGCGGTGGGCGGCGCCAGCCCCGGTCGAGGTCGCGGACGACCTGGCCGACGATCTCGAAGTCGTGCTCGTCCACGTCGAAGACCCGGCTGGTCGCCCGGGCCAGCTCCAGCCGGTGCATCCAGGTGTCCCGGGCCATGACGACGTCGAGCAGGTAGCCGAGGTTCGGCTCCGCCAGGGGCGGCTCCGGGAAGAAGCGGTACGTCGAGATCCGCCGGAAGATCGACGGCATCAGGCGGATCCGGCGGATCGCGACCGGGCCGTTCTTGGCCAGGTGGTTGAAGAGCTCCTGCGGTGACAGGCGGCCGAGGTCGTCGAGCTGCACCTGGTTGCGGGCGTCGAGGGCGATCATCTCCGGATACCGCTTCTTGGCCGTACGCAGCCGCCGCAGCATCACGGTCGGCTTGGCGATCTCCTCGTACTGGCCGCAGACGTGCGCGGTGACGTCCTTGACCGTCCAGCCCTTGCAGTCGGTCGCGCGTACCCAGTCGGTGTCGTCAAGGGAGGCGAGCGCGGCGCCGAACGCGCGCAGCTCCGCCGCGGCGACGTCCGCCGCGCGGCGCCGGCTCAGGGCATGGGGCCGGGTGTCGATTGCCATCGCGATCACCTCTCTCTTAGAAAGCTAAGCGCGACACGCCGACCAACTCGCCCAGATTCCGCCAAGTTCCGTGATTCGCCTTTTATGCGAAGTTTCTCTGCATATATTCGGCCCTGGGAGTGTTGTGAAGGGAGAAACCAATGGGGAAACTGCGCACGAGGGTGGGCTTGGGCGCGGCTGTGGTCGGGATCGGGCTGGCGCTGAGCGCGCCGGCGTACGCGGACGGTGCTCGCTTCCAGATCACCAGCCCGCAGAGCGGCTCGACCATCTCGAACTCGCCGACCGTCCGCGGTCTCGGCACGCCCGGTGCCCGGGTCGCGGTCGAGGCGATCAGCCAGCGGAACAACGATCACCAGCAGCGTCCGGGCAACAACGACGACCAGCGCCCTGGGAACAACGGCGACCAGCGCCCCGGCAACAACGGGGACCAGCGTCCCGATAACAACGGGGACGAGCGCCCGGGCAACAACGACCAGCGGCCCGGCAACAACGACCAGCGGCCCGGCAACAACGGTGACCAGCGGCCCGGCAACAACGGCCAGCAGCCCGGCAACAGCGGCCAACAGCCGGGGAGCATGCAGCCGGGCAACACCGGCCAGCAGCCCGGCAACAACGGTGACCAGCGGCCCGGTGGCAACAACGGGAACTGGAACGAGTCCGAGAGCCGTGGCGGCAACGTGGCCGGCACCTGCAACGCCACCGTCAACCAGCAGGGCTGGTGGTCCTGCACGATCTCACCGAACCTGAAGCCCGGCCGCTACAAGATCGTCGCCCGGCAGAGCGTGCCCGGCGCCGGCAACGACGTAGCCGCGGTCGACAACCTCACCGTGCCCGGCGGGCAGCTGCCGGTCACCCCGGGTCCGGACCCGGTCCCGGTGGTCGCGGGCGGCCTGGTGCTGCTCCTCGGCGGCGCCGTGGTCGTCGCCGCGACCCGCACCCGCCGCCGCGGCAAGCACGCGGCCTGAGCATCGACCCGGAGGTGGAGTCGCCCGGACGAGGGCGGCTCCACCTCCGGCATTGCCTGGGCACCGACTGGGTAGGAACGCGATCGTGAACGACCAGCACAGCCGCCCACCCGGCGTCGACGACGACACGGTCGCGGCCCTCGGCAAGCTCAGCGAGGCGCTCGAGACCGTCGAGCGGGTCCGCGGCCACCTCTACTCGATGCACCAGCTCACCGGGCACGCCGACCTCATGCTCGACGAGGCCGTCGACCTGCTCCGGCGGGCCGGCCACGACGACCTCGCCGACGCCGTGCGGGACGACCTGATCGGCCGCAACGTCATCGAGGGCCGGTGGACCTACCAGATCGTCGAGGACTACGACGAGGGCTACTACGCGGCCTTCCGCGCCGTCGAACAGCGAGCCCGCGACCAGCTCGCCGGGGGCCGCCGCCACCTCTTCGAGGCGGAGATGAAGGACCGCCGGCGCACCAAGGGCCGCCGCGGCCACGAGGAAGGCCCCTAATAGCCAGAGCCGGTCAGCACCGAGGCCGGGCGCAGGATCGAGTCCAGCCAGCCCAGGGCCCGCGCGTGGAACAGCGTCCGGGCGCCCGCCTCGCAGTGGTCGCCGGCGCCCTCGGCCACCGTGAAGGTGATCAGCTGCTTGCGGGTGGTCAGCGCGTCGTACAGCTGCGGCGCCTGGGCTCCCAGCGGGTCGCCCTCCGCGTGGCAGACCAGCGTCGGGCAGGTGATCCGCCCGGCCCGGCCCTTCATCGTGTAGTCCCGCAGCATGTCGATGTAGGTGACCGCGTCCGCGGCACCGTGCACGAGCTGCCCGCGGCGCAGCGACCAGCCCGCGGTCGGCCGCCGCTCGAGCCCGCGCAGCATCCGGCGCAGGAGCGCGGTCGTCGACGGGCGCCCCTCGGCGAAACCCCGCGCTACCGGACCCGGCATCCGCTGCAGCACGGCGTCGAACAGGTCGTACTCGCCGCCGTCGACGATGCAGGCCGCCAGCCGCTGTTCGCCGCTGGCCGCCCGCGGCGCCAGGTAGCCGCCGAGGCTGAGGCCGATCAGCGCGATCCGGTTGACGTCGACGGCCGGCAGGTCCAGCACGAAGTCGACCACCGGGCCGAGCACGTTCTCCCAGTCCGGCCGCATGACGGTGCCGCGCTGCAGCAACGCCGTGCCCTGGCCCGGGCCGTCGAAGGTCAGCACGTCGTAGCCGCGGGCCAGCGCCGCCGCGCCGTTGAAGAAATAGAGCTCCTCGGCGGTGCTGTCGTACCCACCGATGCAGATCAGGATCGGGCGGTCGCGCGCCTCGCCGTCGGTGCGGAAGAGATAGCCCGGCAGCGTGGTGTCGCCGAACGGGATCTCCACCTGCCGCGGCGGCGTCGGCATCAGCGCGGCGCCGCGCCGGAACGCGTCCGTCTGGCGCAGGTTCGCCTCCACGGCCCGCCGGTCGAGCGGGGTGCCGAGCAGCAAAGTCCCGGCGTTGCGGAAGTAGTTCGACGCCCGCCAGTACGCCAGCCGGGCCGTCTCCATGTGTCCCGCGGCTTCCTCCGCCTCGGCCAGCGCCTGCATGCGGTTGGCGGTCAGCGTCCACTCGCCGTACCAGCTGTCGAGGCTCGTGCCCTGCACCCGGGCCAGCGTCGCCAGGCACTCGCCGATGTCGGCGCCACCGTAGGGAGCGTGGCCCATGGTGCGCAGCGTCTGCGCGCCGAACAGCTCGTCCTTGGCGCCGATTCTGGTCATCGGTACCTCCACTGGGCTGGGCTGGGCCTCTGGCCAGCGTCGCACGCCCCGGACTGGCAGGCTGGGGAAATGGCGTACCCGACACCCCCGCCCATCGTCCGCGAGCTCGTCGTGCCGGTCGGCCCGACCGAGGCATTCGACCTGTTCACGACCAAGATCTGCGAGTGGTGGCCGCCCGCGTTCACGGCCAGCGGAGATGCCCTGGCCGACGTGGTCGTCGAACCCAGGGTCGGTGGACGCGTGTACGAGCGGGCCCGCGACGGTGGCGAGCAGGACTGGGGCGTGGTCGGCATCTGGGAGCTGGCCGAGCGGGTGGCGCTGCGCTGGACGCACGGCCTGCGTACGCCCGAGCCGACCCTGGTCGACGTGAGCTTCACCCCGGACGGCGCGGTCACCGACGTGCGGCTGCAGCACGAGGGCTGGCACCCGGACCAGACCGCCGACCACGCCCGCTTCGCCGCGGACGGCGGCTGGACGGCCGTCCTGGAGTCCTACCGCTCCAAGGCCGTCTAGACCCGGCGCGCGACCAGCACCGCCGCGCCGCCGAGCAGGGTCGACAGGGTCAGCGTGCCCGCGAACGACCACCACGCGCCGAAGCCGGCCAGCGACTGGAAGAGCAGGCCCGTGACGGCCAGCGCGAGGCTGCCGCCGACCACGTCGGCGATGTTCTTGGCGGCCGTGTTGAACCCCTGCGTGCCCGCCACCGACGCGGCCAGCACCAGCGTGCTGACCCGCGGGTAGATCAGGCCCATCCCGCCGCCGGCCAACAGCCAGCCGGCGCCGACGAACACCCAGTGCGGGGTGAACAGCGCCGTCAGCAGCTCGGCCGCGGCACCGGCGACGAGGAACAGCGTGCCCAGCCGCATCACCTTGGCATCGGTCCAGCCGGTCAGCCGGCCCTGCACGTGCGAGCCGGTCGCCCAGGAGATCGCGCCGACCGTCAGTGTGAAACCGGACAGCCAGCTCGGCAGCCCGTAGCGGTCGTGCAGCAGCAGCGGGAGGTAGACCTCGGTGCTGAAGAACGTGCCGCCGGCCGCCGCGCTGAGCAGGACCGCGGCGGGCAGGCCGGGCCGCGCCCGGAACGTGTCGGGCGGCAGCAGCCGGCGGACCGTGACCACGACGGCCGTGACCGCCACCGCGGCCAGCAGCCAGCCGCGCGCGTCGGCCAGGTCGCTGGCCAGGCCGGCGGTGACCGCGCCACCGGCCACCACCGCGGCCGCCGCGATCCGCCGCCCGTCGCGGGCCGCGCCCGGGTCACCGGTGGGCAGCGCCCCGCGCAGCACGGGCACGGTGACCAGGGTCGCGGCGGCGACCAGGATCAGCACGCCGAGGAAGACCCAGTGCCAGCTCCAGGCGTCGGCGACCAGCCCGGCGACGAACGGCCCGACCATCGACGGGACCACCCACGCGGCCGCGAACAGTCCGAAGATCCGTGGATGCAGCGCGGCCGGGTAGACGGCCGCGACCAGCACGTAGAGCGCAACCGTGATGCCGCCCGCGCCGAGGCCCTGCAGCAGCCGGCCGGCGACGAAGACCCACATCGTGGGCGCCGTGCCGGCCACGGCCAGACCCAGCGCGAAGACCCCGATCGCGGTGAGCAGCGCCAGCCGGGGGCCCCGCCGGTCGGCCCAGGCTCCCGAGACCACCATGCCGACGACGCCGGTCGCGGTGGTCGCCACGAACGCGAGCGAGTAGAGCGCGCGGCCGTCCAGGTCGGCGGTGATCGTCGGCATCACCGTGGTGATCGCCAGCGCCTCGAACGCGGCCAGGAACACGAGGCTGGTCGAGCCGGCCGTGGCCAGCGCGTACCGGCGGTTGAACAGTCCGACGCGGGACTCGGTGGAGGCGGGAGTGGCGGTGGCGGTCACCGCACGATGATCCGACCTCAAGCGGGCTTGAGGTCAACCGATATTCAGCGCAGGGGCGTGTGCTCCGGGGGTACGACCTCGTCGGGCCGGACCGGCCCGGGCGGCGTGCCGTCGCCGAACGGGCGCCCGCCCAGCGCCTCGCGGCCGTGCGGGTCGAGCCAGTTCGCCAGGTCCGGCCCCAGCGGCACGATCCCGGTCGGGTTGATGTCGCGGTGCACCTCGTAGTAGTGGCGCTTGATGTGGTCGAAGTCCACGGTGTCGCCGAAGCCGGGCGTCATGAACAGGTCCCGCGCGTACGCCCAGAGCACCGGCAGCTCCGTCAGCTTCTGCCGGTTGCACTTGAAGTGCCCGTGGTAGACCGGGTCGAACCGGACCAGCGTGGTGAACAGCCGCACGTCGGCCTCGGTGATCGTGTCGCCGACCAGGTAGCGCTGGGTCGCCAGGCGGTCCGAGAGCCAGTCGAGCCGGTCGAACAGCCGGGTGAACGCCGCGTCGTACGCCTCCTGCGTCCCGGCGAAGCCGCACCGGTAGACGCCGTTGTTGACGTCCTTGAAGACCACCTCGTTGACGGCGTCGATCTCCGGCCGGAGCGCCTCGGGGTAGAGGTCGGGTGCGCCGGGGCGCTGGTGCTCGCGCCACTCCAGCGACATGTCGATCGTGATCGACGGGTAGTCGTTGGTCACTACCTCGCCGGTCGTGACGTCGACGATCGCCGGCACCGTGATGCCCCGCTCGTACCCGGGGAAGCGCTTGAAGAACGCCTCCTGCAGCCGCTCGTAGCCGAGCACGGGGTCGCGCCCGCCCGGCGCCAGGTCGAACGTCCAGCTGCGCTTGTCGTGGGTCGGCCCCGCGATCGCCATCGAGATCGCGTCCTCGAGCCCGAGCAGCCGGCGGACGATCACCGCGCGGCTCGCCCACGGGCAGGCCCGGCTCACCACCAGTCGGTACCGGCCGGGCTCGACGGGGTAGCCGTCCCGGCCGTCCCGGGTGATCCGGGTGGCGATGTAGCGCTGGTCACGGGTGAACTCGCCGGTCGGGTTGACGTAGGCACCCGGCTCGGTCATTGCTTCCGGCATGAGATCCATACTGCCTCGCCAACCGGCAGATCGCTCATATAGATCTTCCTCTCGACGTGCGGAGCGCGGTAGCTTGACCGAGCATCGATGCTGGTCGAGTTTCCGTCCCGAACGCCCAGGAGGCATTCATCCATGTGCGTCAACGACCACGAAGCACACCAGAACGTCGCGCCGCTGGCGGAAGAGCAACTGCACACCCTGACCCGGCGCGGCGCGCTGCGGGCCGCGACCGTCGCGGCGGCGGCGGGGGCCGTCGGCGCCGTGGGCGGCCTGGCCGCCGGTGCCGGCCCGGCGAGCGCCGCGTCGCACGGCGGCGGTGGCCGGCCCGGCCGGGTGCCCCGCGACCAGATCAGCGTGCAGCTCTACACCCTGCGTGACCAGCTCGCCGCCGACCTGCCGGGCACGCTGCGGGCGCTGGCCGACATCGGCTACACCCGGGTCGAGCACGCCGGTTTCGTCGGCCGCACGGCCGCGCAGTTCAAGGCCGCCCTCGACGCCGTCGGGCTGCGGGCGACCTCCGGGCACGTCGGCATACCGCAGCCGTTCGACGCCGCCGCCTGGCAGGCCGCGCTGGCCGACGCGCGGCTGCTGCGCCAGCGCTACATCGTCCACCCGTTCTTCGGCGTCGGCGCCAACGGTGTCATCCGTGACTCGGCGACCTACCGGGCGTTCGCCCGCGACCTCAACAAGGCCGGCGCCCTGGCCAAGAAGGCCGGGCTGCGCTTCGGCTACCACAACCACCACTTCGAGTTCTTCCGCCTCGACGGTGGCACCACCACCGGCTACGACATCATCACCCAGGAGACCGACCCCGACCTCGTGCACCTCGAGGTCGACCTGTTCTGGGTGACCCGCGGCGCCAACGACCCGGTCGACGTGATCCGGGCGAACCGCGGCCGGATCAAGCAGTTCCACGTGAAGGACATGAACGACGCCGGCTCGTTCGAGGACGCCGGCCAGGGTCTGATCAACTTCGCCCGGATCTTCCAGCACGGCAAGGAGGCGGGCATCGACGAGTTCATCATCGAGCGGGACGACGCCGGCACCCCGCCGCGCCAGCCGGCTCAGGCGATCGACACGGCCCGGGTCGGCTACAACTACCTCGCCAACCTGCGGTTCTAAGGATCAGGAGGACGGGCGCGGCGAGCCGACCGGTGTCGGAGTGCCGCGCCCGAACTCCTCGCGCAGCGCGCGCATGGCGTGCTCGACGACCTCGATCAGGGTCTCCTTGACCTTGTCCCGGCGGCGCGCGTCGGTCATCAGCAGCGGCACCTTCGCGGGGATGGCCAGCGCCTCCCGCACCTCGTCGACCTCGTAGACGGGCGCGCCGTCGAAACAGTTGAGCGCCACGAGGTACGGCAGGTTGTGCTTCTCGAAGTAGTCGAGCGCCGCGAACGCGTCCGTGATCCGCCGGGTGTCGACCAGCACCACCGCGCCGACCGCGCCGCGGACCAACTCGTCCCACATGAACCAGAACCGGGTCTGCCCGGGAGTGCCGAAGAGGTAGAGGATCAGGTCTTCGGCCATCGTGATCCGGCCGAAGTCCATCGCCACCGTCGTGGTCTCCTTGCCGGGCACCTTCGACCGGTCGTCGATGCCCGCGCCCGCCTGGGTCAGCAGCGCCTCGGTGGTCAGCGGGGTGATCTCGGAGACGGCGCCGACCATCGTGGTCTTGCCGACGCCGAAACCGCCGGCGATCACGATCTTCGCCGAGATGATGCCCTTGGCGCGGTCAGAGCCTGCGTAGTCCACTTAGCACCCTCTCCAACATCTCCATCCGTTCCTCATAGCGCTGGGCGGGTGCGGCGCTGTGCAGCGTCAGCAGCCCCTCGGCGACCATGTCGGCGACGATGACCCGGGCGACACCGAGGGGCAGCCGGGTGTACGCCGCGATCTCCGCCAACGACTGCGGCGCGGACTGGCAGATCTGTGCGATCCGGTACTTGTCGTGGCCGGCGAACCTGGCCTCCATCACCGCCTGGGCGCTGGCCGAGAGCACGGCCTCGAGCGCGATGTGCCGCGAGGGTTCGGTGCGGCCACGGGTAACCGCGTAGGGGCGCACGAGCGCGCCCCGGGGGTCGCCGGGCTGCGGCGGCTCCATACGCGGATACCTCCTCACTGCGGTGCCGGGCTTCTCTTCGCATGATCTTGGGCGCGGCTACGACCGGCGGCCTAGTGCGGCTTCGCGGCGGTCGGGGGACAGGGCCTTGCCGACCCGCTCGACGAGCAGGGCCATCTCGTAGCCGACCTGGCCCACGTCGCTGTTGCGGGCGGCCAGCACGGCCATCGCGGAACCGTCGCTGATGGACATCAGGAACAGGTATCCGCTATGCATCTCGATCACCGTCTGCAGGACGTTGCCGCCGTCGAACATCCGGGCGGCACCCGTGGTCAGGCTCACCACGCCGGAGGTGATCGCGGCGAGCTGGTCGGCCCGGTCCGCCGGCAGGTCACGGGACGACGCGAGCAGGAGGCCGTCGGCGGACACCGCCACGACGTGGGCGATGCCCGCGACGCTGTCGGCGAAGTTGGTCAGCAGCCAGGCCATGTCCTGCATGGTCGGTGCCCTGTTCATCGGCTCTCCTCGCGCGGGTGGGGTGGGTCGAGCTCGGCGCCGGCCGTGCGGCCGCGCTGCACACCGCGGTGGTACGCGGACAGCAGGCCCCGGACCTCTTCCGGCGCGCGTTTGACGCCCTCCGGCTTGCGGGTCTCGACGCCGCCGGGCACGAGCTGGGCCTGCGGCACCCGCTTGGGCAGGCCGGAGCGGGTGGTGCCGTCGGTCGTCGGCGAGGCGGCCCGGGTCGCCCGGTCCCAACCCTCGTCCGCGGCGGTGCGCCACAGGTCGTCCGCGGCCGGCTGGTCGGCCGGCACCCGACCCCCGCCGGTCATGGTGGACTGCGCCGGGATCACGGGCGCGGGCGGCGGCGGTGCTGCGGCCGCCGGCGGTGGTGGCGGCGTCGCCGGCGGCGGTGTGGGCGTCGCCGGTGGCTGGCCGATCGTGGGGTGGGTGAAGATCTGGGTCGAGGTGTGACCGTGCGACTGGAACCAGACGGCCTCCATCTCCCGGAAGATCGGCATCTCGGTGGTCGCTTCCCGACTGGGCTCGGCGAGGAGCGCGGCTTCGGCTCTGGACTGCGCTGGTGGTGGTGCGGGGAAACCGGGCGCCGCGGCGGGCGAGCCGGCGCCGAAGGCCGGTTGGGGCGGCAGCGGGATGTCCCACTGCGCCGGCGCGACCCGCGGCTCGGCCACCGTGGTGGCCGACGCGCGGTTGGCCCACGCGCTGCCGCCCGGCACGTGGCCGTTGCCGGCGGCCACCTCGGCCGACACCGGGACCCGCTTGCGCGGCAGCAGGGTCGGCGGCCGGCCCGCCTGCTTCGGCACCACGACGATCTCGGCGGGCAGCGTGACCAGCGCGACCGTGCCCTGGTCGAGCGTGCGGCGCAGCTCGACGAGGATCCGGTAGCGGGCCGCCAGCCGGGCGACCACCGCGAGGCCCATCAGCCGGAACGCGGCGACGTCGACCGGCGAGGGCGCGCTCAGCCGCTGGTTGAGCGCCTCGAGCTGGTCGTCGTCGAGCCCGAGGCCGCGGTCCTCGATCTGCACGACGACGTAGTCGCGGATCCGCCGCGCGTCGGCCACCACCACGGTGTGCGGCGGCGAGAACCGGGTGGCGTTGTCGAGCAGCTCGGAGAGGATCCGCACGACGTCGTTGACCGCCCGCGCGCTCACCGAGATGTCCGGGTCGACGGTGCCGAACTCGATCCGGTTGTAGGACTCCACTTCGGACTGTGCGGCCCGCAGCGCGTCGATCAGCAGCGCGTCCTCGCCGCGCGGCGGGGCGGTGTCGGCGCCGGCGAGCACGAGCAGGTTCTCGTCGTTGCGGCGCATCCGGGTGGCCAGGTGGTCGAGCACGAAGAGCTTCGCCAGCCGCTTCGGGTCCTCCTCGCCGCGCTCGATCGAGTCCAGCTCGCCGATGATCCGGTCGACCAGCGTCTGGCTGCGCCGGGCCAGCGTCAGGAACATCGCGGACACGCTCGTGCGCAGCGCGGCCTGCTCGGCCGCGATCCGCACCGCTTCCCGATGCACCACGTTGAAGGCCGCGGCGACCTCGCCGACCTCGTCGCGGTTGGTCAGCTTGATCGGGTCGCGCACGCCGTCGACGATCTCCTCGACGCCGCCCTCGCCGACCTTTTCCAGCTCGCGCAGCCGGCCGACCGCCTCGGGCAGGCCGTGGTTGGCCACGGTGAGCGCGCCGTCGCGCAGGCGGAACAGCGAGCGGTTGAGCGACCGGGCGATCACGATCGCCAGCAGCAGCGCGACGAGCAGCACGGTGAGCACCAGCGTGCCCTCGACCGTGGCCTGCCGCACCGCGTCGCCCCGGGCGTCGTCGGCCTGGCCGAGCAGGTCGCGCTCGAGGTTGCTCTCGGCGTAGCGCATCAGGTCGGTGACCGCGCCGATGGCCGGGCTGCCCACCGCGGCGGGGAACGGCGCGTCCTCGCCGACCGAACGGGTCAGCTGGGCGGAGATCTGGTCGGCGAGCAGCGAGGCGTCGCCCGTGACGGTCCGGTCGACCGCCGCCTGCTGCGCGGCCGAGGCCGAGCCGGCGAACGCGACGAACGCCTCCTGCTGGCTGGTCAGCGTCGCGACGAACCCGGGGAACTGCTCCTGGCTCAGGCCGCCCGAGGAGAGCGCGTCGAACACGACCGCCTCCTCCTCGGCGGTGGCCGCCTTGGCGCGGGCGAACGCGGCCATGGCCCGCAGGCTCTCGCCGAGGTCGCCCTCGCCCGAGACCTGGCCCAGCGCCTCGCCGTACGCGACGAGGTCGTCGAGCACGACGCCGTAGCGCAGCACCGCCTCGGCGACCGACATCTGGCCGCGGGCGAGCGTCTCCTCGCGGATGGCGGACAGCCCGGCCAGGTGGCCGTCGATCGCGGCGAGCCGGCTCTCCACGGTGCCGGGCAGGTCCGGCAGGTTGGCCCGGCGGGCATGGTAGGTCGTCACGAGCGCGTCGGTGCTGCGTACGCGCAGGTTGTAGGGGTCTGCCCTGGCCTCCGGCGCGGCCAGGAACGCGGCGGCTGACATCCGCTCCTTGTGCAGGTTCTGCGTCAACGCCGAGACGTCGATCGACAGCTCGGACAGGGAGCGGATCAGCGTCGCGTCGGAGGCCTGCCGGGAGACGTCGACCAGCCGGACCGCGGCGAGCGCGATCACGGCGACCAACGGCACCAGCAGCAGCAGGCCGAGCTTCGAACGGATGCGCGCGTCCGCGAGGCGCGGGAAGCCGCGCCGGTCCAGCCCGGTCGGGCCCGGGCCGGGGGTGGACAGCGTCATCCGTCCGGCGCTCACGCCATCGCCTCCGTGGTGGGTTACGTGGCGGGTCCGCCACCGGTCATCACGGCGCCCCCGCGGCTCACGCGGCACGGCGGCGATTTCATCAGAGTCTGACGATGTACGGAAGGGTTAGACGGAGAGCAAACGGTCGGTCAGTGCGGATCGGTCAGTCGGTGCCTCAACCTGTCCATTCGGACAGGGCGCTGAGCTGCTTGCTCACGGTGACCGTGTCTGTGCGATCACAGAAAGTTGTGTCCATTTCCCGGACACGGTTCCCATAGTTCGAGACAACGAGATATGGAAATTCCTCAGCTTGACCAGAGCTGAAGAGCTTGGCAAGGTTTCACAACGCTTGCCGACCGCTGCCGGTCGTCGTCTCTCCACTGAGGAACTCCGTCGAGGAGGCATCCCGTGACCCGCTTCGTGACCCGCGTGCTCGCCGCCACCGCGCTCGCGCTGAGCCTGACCGCCTGTGGCGGTGGGGACGACCCGGCGGGCGGCGACGCGCGGGGCCCGATCGTCGTGGCCGCCGACCTCGAGCTGTCCGGCTCGGGCGCGGCCGCCGGACGGGCCTTCCAGCGCGCGCTCGAGCTGCGCGTCGACCAGCTCAACGGCTCCGGGCTGACCGGCGGGCGCACCGTCCGCCTGCAGGTCAAGGACAACCGTTCCGACCCGGCGGAGAGCCTGCGCAACATCCAGGACTTCACCAGGGACCGGGCGGTGAGCGCGATCATCCTGGGCGGCTGCGACCAGTGCGCGCTCAACGCCGCGAAGACGCTCAACGACAAGGCGATCCCGGCCGTCTCGCTGGCCGCGGCCGGCGCCGTGGCGAGCCCCGTCGCCGAACGGCGGTTCCTGTTCAAGGTCGGGCCCAACGCCAACGACAACGCGGCGGCGCTCGCCGCCGAGCTGCGCCGCACCCCTGGGCTGCGCCGGATCGGGCTGCTGCACACGAGCGACGGCTACGGCGCGGAAGGCGCGGTGGCCCTCGACCGGGAGCTGCGCAAGGTCGGGCTGAAGCTGGCCGCGAAGACCGAGGTCAAGCCGACCGAGGACAACCTCGAGGACGCGGTCGAGGGCCTGGCCGCGGACGCGCCGGACGGGATCCTGGTGTGGACCGGTCCCGGCCAGGCAGGGCTGGCCGCCGCGGCGACGGCCGAGGACAACTACCGCGGCAAGCTGTTCTTCGACGCCGCCGCGGCCGGCGACCTGTTCCTCGGCGGCGCTGCCGGGCGCACCCCGGACGGCACGACGATGGTGTTCACCCAGACCATGGTGATCGACGACGTGATCGCCACGACGCCGGCGAAAGCCGCCCGCAAGCAGTGGTTCAGCGACTACACGGCCCGGTGGGGCAGCTACTACGGGATCGCCTCGTTCGCCGCGGACGCGTTGCAGCTCGTCACCGACGCCGCGGTGCGGGCAAACGCCGACCCGATCGCGCCCGACCGCGGTGCGATCCGGGACCAGCTCGAGATGTCGCAGATGGACGGTCTCTCCGGGCCGATCCGGCTCACGCCGGACAACCACTCGGGCCTGATGCGGCAGTCGCTGACGATGCTGGTCGCCCGCGGCGGCCGCTGGCGACTGGCCGGCTGAGTCACGCCGTCGTCGCACGCACCCAAGGCAGCACCAGGCGTTCCACTCCGACCAGGGCGTAGAACAGCACGATGCTCATCAGCGACAGCAGGGCGACGCAGGCGAACGCGAGCGCCGTGTTGCCGCTGCCGCCGGACGAGGTGATCAGATAACCCAGTCCCGCGTCGGAGGCGAACAGCTCGCCCACGACCGCGCCGACCACG